>JAYSTZ010000235.1:0-10091 GCA_043719365.1 Verrucomicrobiaceae bacterium
CGCCGCGTCGCAGGTTTCGACACTGACCGATATCGCAGAACAAACACAGATTCCGCCACTTGAATTTGCGAACACTCCGATCAGCGAGGTCGCAAAGAAGCTCGGGACATTCGCACCGGTCCGCCCGCCAGCCAGCACCGACTTCCTTGTGCCAAAGGCCAGAGAGGCAATCGATGCTTTGCTGGGCGTGACTCCATTTTTCATGACAGTCTCAAACAGCCCAATACTCTTTCAACGTGCAGCCGGGCAACCAGAGCCGCGTGTCTCGCTAAAGCTACCCGCCGGCTCGCTTTCCGACGCACTTCGGAATGTCGCGCAAAACGCCAACATCTCCATCGTTGCGGGTGGCCCGAATGGCCGATTCGTTTTCGCAGCATCTCCGCCACAGAGCATCTCGGAACGGGCTGCGCGCATCATGCTGCCTTTCGTTCGGAGGAAAGGCATCAGCTTGGAGAACGCCGTCCGAGAGATCTGCTCGCTCGGTATGGCAGAGGATATATTCCGATTCCGCGCTCCAGTCTCGCTTGCCAAATTGCCACCGCTGGTGAAAGCAATGCCCATTGTCATTGAGACCAAAAACATCACGCTACGCGATGCTCTCTACCTCGCAGCGAAAGCAGCCGGAGCAGAACTCAGTGTGGATAAAGCGTCCTTTCACATCCACGCGCTGGGCAATGCACCGCGCGGAACCACGCTCGTAACCGGTGCCGCCGTCGCAGTTGCGCGCGAGGCCACGGAGGCTGAGGTTGCGAATGTGGGCGTGTCGCTTTCCGTTCAGTTTGCTGAATTGACCGTCGAACAATTCACGAAAATCCCCGCGTTTAAGATCGCATCAAGAGCGCTTGAATTGGAGCCGATTCCAAATGCTCCCGCCAACCCTCCGCCCACGATCGGTCCGATAAGTATCGCTGGCGAGGGCAAGACATACCTTGCTGGACTAAAAGCGGCGGCGGTCCCGATTTTACTACCCGCCGCAGTCAAAGCACTGGAGGGCAAACAGACGACGATTCGCGTCAAAAAACTCTTCCGACCGGACGGAATCACGGAGTTCACAGACGTTCATATCACACCGCAAATCGGACCCGACGGGATGGTAATCGACTTGAATATTAGTCCGGTATCCGGCGAGGAAAAGGATGGCCAGCCAGTAAAAAGCACACGCCGCATCACGACAAATATCACCGTGTTTTCCGGCGCTTCGATTGTCACCGTCCAGCGACTCGATCCCACGAGTGGTAAAATCATCGTCCTCATTATCACGGCAACGCTTCCGTAAACGCGGATGTAGTTAGTCTCGCTCTGCAAAGCGAACGTGCTTCCGAGTGTCGGGGCGCGAAAGTAGTCCACGACTTTAGTCGGCGCGACGCAGTTGGGCGTGTACGCGCAGGAACTCCAAACGACGTCTCCCTGCGAAGCTGTCCCTGCCTCTCTTTCGTGCGTTTTGCCCGACTAAAGTCGTGGACTACTTTCGCCGACCGCCGCTCGCAGACTGTTCGTCTGGGTGAGCTGACCAAATGCGTGACCGCATCGGCGTTCCAAGGCGGAATCTCTGTCAACTAAGACCAGCTTCTCACATGTTCTACTTTTGAGCACGGCGTTCCTCGCCGTCGCCTCACATTCAGGCTGGCACGATTCGCGAAGTCTTTTACGGTGATGGGTGTGAAACTGATTCTCCACACCACTGCTCTCACCATTGCCGCCATGTCACTCATCCACGCCGAAGATGCGCCGAAGCCGAAGCCGTCTTCTCGCCCGGCACCGCTTGTGTCGCCGGAGTTGCTGCCCGATGGCGGTGTTACGTTTCGCTTTAAGGCCCCGAAGGCTGCGGAGGTGAAGGTGTCCGGGCAGTTTGGAGCGGAGGCGGCGCTGGCGAAGGACGACTCGGGGGTGTGGAGCGTGACGATTCCCAAAGTGCCTGCGGGGGTGCATGAGTATCATTTTTCCGTGGATGGAATGAACGTCATCGACCCGCAGAATTCCGCACTGAAGCCACAACGCTGGCCCGGCTCGAGCATCCTGCACGTCCCCGCGAATCCGCCTGCGCCTTGGGACTGGCAGGAGATTCCGCACGGCGTAGTGCATGAGCACAACTATGCGTCGAAGGCGCTAGGCAAGCCGCGCCGCATCTTTGTTTACACCCCGCCGGGCGCGGGCGATGCGCCGCTGCCGGTGCTCTATCTCGCGCATGGTTACAGCGATAACGAAGCGACCTGGACGGTGCATGGAAAGGCGCACTGGATTCTCGATTCGCTCATCGCGTCGAAGAAAGTGGTGCCGATGATCCTCGTGATGCCCGACGCCCACGCAATCCCGCCGGGCGCGGCGGGCTTTGAGGACTACGGTCCCGCGAACAGCGAGGCGCTTTGCCGCGAGCTTTTGCAGGACATCGTGCCGCTTGTGGAGAGCAGCTATAAAGTGAACGCCAAGCCGGAAGCCCGCGCCTTTGCAGGGCTCTCGATGGGCGGGCATCATGCGCTCACCGTCGCGTTGAATCACCACGATCAGTTCGGCTGGGTCGGCGCATTCAGTTCCGCGCCGCCGCCTGTGAAAAGCGTCGCTGCGGGGCTCGACAACGCCGAGGCTGCAAATCGCGATTTGCGGCTTTTGTGGATCGGGTGCGGGAAGAAGGATTTCCTTTTGGAGCGCAATCACGAGTTCAACGCGGTGCTCAAAGACAAGGGCATCCGCTACGAATACGCCGAGACGGAGGGCGGTCACGAGTGGCCCGTTTGGCGGCGCTACCTCACGGAATTCGCGCCGAAGATTTTCCGGTAAAGACGGGATTGATAGTCCACGAAAGACACTAAAAACACGAAGCTCCGAGGACTCGCGGTAATCTCGGCATTCACTCTTCGGGTGAGTGCATCCTCTCCACGAGACCCTTTTTTCGTGTCGTTCGTGTATTTCGTGGACACTCCATCGCTGTTTCCAAAGATATCCGTCTAAGGCGGCACGGCCCGCGAGATACGCTTCACACGATGTTTTCAAGACGCCAGATGTTTCAACGCGCGGGAGCCGGCTTTGGCTGGATTGCGCTTCAGTCGCTGCTCGCGCGGACGGGCTTTGGTGCCTCGCCGATGAATCCCCTAGCCGCAAAGCCGGGCCACTTTCCCGCGAAGGCGAAATCGATCATCTGGCTGTTTATGAACGGCGGGCCGAGTCATGTGGATACGTGGGATTACAAGCCCGAGCTGGAAAAACGCGACGGCCAGCCCATGCCGGGCTTTGACCCGAAGACGGGCTTTTTCCCCGACGCGGTCGGCGGGCTCATGAAGTCCCCTTTCGCGTTCAATCAACACGGACAGACGGGCTCGTGGGGCAGCAGCCTCTTCCCCAAACTGTGCGCGCAAGTGGACAAGATGGCCTTCATCCACTCGTGCTTCACCGAGTCCAACAACCACTCGCCCGCGCTCTTCATGATGAACACCGGCACGACCCGCATGGGGCACCCGAGCGTCGGCTCGTGGGTCACATACGGGCTCGGCTCCGAAAGCGAAGACCTCCCGAGTTTCATGGTCATGTCCGACCCGAAAAACCGCGGGCTCCCCAAAGGAAATGCCAGCAACTGGACAGCGGGATTCCTGCCCGGCGTCTATCAGGGCACATGGCTCAAGCCGCAGGGCGAGCCCATCGCCAACATGAAGCGCCCCGCCGACCAAACGGACCAGCGCCAACGCGAACAGCTCGACTTTCTCGCCACCCTCAACCGCGAGCAAATGGCAGGCTCCGCCGCCGAGGGCGAACTGGCCGCCCGCATCAACAGCTTCGAGCTCGCCTACCGGATGCAGACCGCCGCGCCCGAGGCTTTCGACGTGAACAAAGAGCCCGAGCACATCCGCAAGCTCTACGGGCTCGACCAGCCAAACTGCCAGCACATGGCCCTCCAGTGCCTCACCGCGCGGAGACTCGTCGAACGCGGCGTCCGCTTCGTCCAAATCTACAGCGGCGGCATGGACAACCAGCTCTCGTGGGATGGACACTCCGACATCGTCGGAAATCACGGCGGCTTTGCCAGCGAAGTCGATCAGCCATTCGCCGCGCTCCTTGCCGACCTCGAACAGCGCGGCCTTTTAAAAGACACGCTCGTCGTCTGCGCGGGCGAGTTCGGGCGGCTGCCCATTTCGCAAAAGGGAGCAAAGCCCGGCCGCGACCACAACCCTCATGCGTTCACCGCCTGGCTCGCAGGCGCGGGCATCAAAGGCGGCGTACACCACGGCGCGACGGACGATGTCGGCTTCAAGTCCGTCGTGGATAAAGTCAGCGTCCATGACTTCCACGCCACGCTCCTCCACCTCATGGGCATCGACCACGAGAAGCTCACCTTCCAATACTCCGGCCTCGATCAACGCCTCACGGGTGTGGAGGCGAGCAAGGTCGTGAAGAGCATTCTCGCTTGAGACGCCTAGCGGGTGTCCTCAAACCAGCTCACGATTTTGAAATCCCCGAAAATGCCGCCGTCTCCAAGTGCTTCGTCGTAATGCACGGCCTGCACGCCTGTCATATTGATGTTCCGTCCGACAAATCCCCCGAAAATACTATCGGTATTACCGCCGCCCACGAAATTGATGTTGTAATTTGGCGCGTACACAGATCCTCGAAATCCGCCATTTCCGGCTATCTTGAAGTTGCGTTGCGCTACATATCCGCTGGAATCCGGGAGTTGTTCCACGCCATAAAGCTGGAAACTTAGAGGATCGTTCGGGTTTGCCACGCCGCCGCCGGTTAAGTCTGCGTCCCCCACTACAAACATTCGCACCTGCACTCCGGGGTCCAGAGTAATCTTACTTTGACCGGACAGACCGACGTCCCCATTTACCAATATCTGCGCGTAGGTCGGCGACCCATTCGCGGCCCCAGCGATGCGTAGCGTATTGGACCCACTCAAATTGATCGTGTTGAGGATAAACTTTGCGGGAGTTCCAGGACTCGCAGTGAGGGTGGCACTTCCGTTCACTGTTGATGGAGAGCCGAAATCCGCAACCATTGAGGGCCGGGTTACAGGGAAGAGTTCGTGGTAAAAGTCTGTTCGAATCTGGCCTGTCACGTTGCCCGCTCGTAGCACGGTGCCTGCGTTCGTTGAAGCATCCCCGTAAATGTGCGCATTTCCTACGTCGATGACGTTTCCGTTGGTGACGATGTCACCGTTTTGCTGCCGCTTGGTTGGATCGTAGAACCCGTTCGTGGATTTCGTGACGTCGCGGGAATCGTAGCTATCGACCACGATATTCAGATTGTTCATGTCGATGCGTCGGTCCGCAAACAACGCGGCGCGGAACGCACCGACCGGCTTGAGGACGGCTTCCACCATGCGAGAAGCCATCTGCTTGGGCACAGGGACACGATTGCCCTCCCTGCTTTCCCGGTGGTCGTATTTCAAATCCAGCTTCCGCAGCGCCACGTCTTTCGACTCACCGGCAAGGGTGCTATTGCCGGGGATCGGCTCGTAGCCGATGGAACGCACCCGCCACCACGTGACAGCGTTCGGGTCGGCGGCGTTGTACCCGAGAGGCTCAGCCGTGACCTTTGCCCAGGTCCATACCCCGGTCGGGACGGATGGATCGGCCCGGGTATAAAGGCGCACGTATTTTGGCGCGCTACCAGTGGGCGCTGTCTGGGTCCACCCTGCCCACGGCACGTCGCCAGAGGTCGAGCTGTACCGGATGATTTTCTTGGTTTCTACAACGGCCTTGTCGATGCCGCTCTCGGCGCCAAGCAAGGCATTGTGCCAGGCCGCAGTCTGAAAAGATTGCCGATGTCTTGCACCGAGGATGTTCAGGACGACTCCGGAAAGGACCGCGAGTGTGATCAGGATTCCCATCGAGAAAACGAGCACGCTGCCCGATTGGGCGTATTGCGGGCGGCAGATTGAGTTTGGCGAGAGTGTGGTTTTCATCAGGCGGTGCGGTTTCGGAGGAGTGTGCGAATAGTGGTCTTTGTTCCGTTGCGAGAGGATGAGGCCCCGGCTTTTTGTTTAAACGTGGGCAGGTATGTGAGAGAGATTTCAATGACCTGCCCGAAGTCCGTGAACTCAAACTGGAAATCCTCCACATTTTCAGCAATCGTCGTCGTCGCTCCACCCGCCTCGCGCAGGATTGATGACCCGGAAACATAGTAGCGCACTGAGAGCGGGGTGGTTCCGTATTTTGCCAGCCCATTGACCACGACAGGAGTCCGCGGGTTCCCACTGCTGTCATAATAATCCGGGATGGTCAGCAAAAGTTGACCGTTTGAGCCGGAGACTGTCAGAGACCGCCGGAGGTCCACAGCCATGTAGTCCAGCACCCGTGCTTGGTCGGCCTGACTATTCGCGTATTTGAGACTGGCGTTGAAGCTGCGCTGGAGCGAAATCGACGCGATGAGAGCGATGCCCACCATCACCACGCTCACGGATGAGGCGACTAGAAGTTCCGATATGGTGAAGCCACGGATTGAGTGGTACTTTTTCATAAACATGATTTAGACGGGCTTGCCGGTCGTGCCCCTGCCATTTCCGTTGCCATTTCCATTACCTGGCGAAGTCGGCGTCGGAGTTGGTACAGGAGTTGGCACAGGAGTTGGCACAGGAGTCGGGACAGGAGTCGGCGTAGGGTTCGTTCCAGTCGGGGCTGGCGTGGGTGTAGGTACCGGCGTGGGGATGGGCGTGGATGCCGGAGAAATCGTGCCACTTGCCACCTGGCCAAACGCTGGGAGACTCAGCTTGGTCACCCCTCCGTTGGAAAAAACGGCGGACGTCGCGAGTTCGCGGGACTTTCCGTCGGCCCCTTCCCAAGTGACTTTCAGAGTGGCGTTGACCGCCTTCTGCTTGTCCAGATTGTTTCCCTGACCGAGGGTATCGATACTTCCGTCGCCGTTGCGGCGCACGCGCAATTCGCTCCACGCGGGGTCTGTAGCTTCAGTCCCGGAAACCGTGAGTTCCTCGGTAATCGCCCCAATCGGGTCCGCTGAAGCGGGACGGGCGGAAAAGAAAGTCGTCTGGATATAGGAGGGATCCGTGATTTGTTTCCACGTGGCGATGCGCATTTGCTCGATGCGCTCCTGCTGCGAAAAGTCCGCCGAGCCCAGCTCATGCGTCGCCCGCACGAGGCGCAACTGCTGCGAGTTCACCATCATCACCCCGCCGAGGCCAAAACCAAGGACGGCGAGGGAGATGACACACTCCATAAGCGTGGTGCCCTTGCTCCGAGCGTTCCAAGATGCGCGCAATTTCGGGCTGTTTTCGTTCGATTTCTCCAATATTGAGAAGTTCATAGTCCTCTCCTGAGCAGGTTTGCGGCCAACTTTTCTAGTAATTATACGAATACCGCCAGAAGTAAGGAGTTGCCCGCGATTGCTGGTCGGCGATCGCTGGTGTTCGCCTTTCGGCGCGCGGTTCTTTGGGGAAAGAATCCGGTGCTTTATAATTTCCATAACTCGGCATGGCCCCTGCTACGGAAGGAGGGTGCAAAGCATCACAAGGTGAAAATTTTACCGGCAACATTGAAAAAGAGAATATCGAAGGCGGGCATCACGCTCGTCGAAATCATGCTTTCTATTGCCATGGTCGGGGTGGTCGGGGCATCGAGCATCTGGGCATTCACGGCGGTGAACCGATACGCTTTCACGAACCGTCTCCTCACGGCAGCCCAGGGTGTCGCGCGGAGCCAGATCGAGCTCGTGCAGATCGACACGCCGTTTAATCCGCAGTTTGCCCAGATTCCTCCCGATCTCGAGATAGGAACGCGAACCGAGACTGGGGTGACGATTTACTCGGACCCGAACGACTCGGACCTTCAAGTGAATGGGAGCATCACGACAATGGTGACCGATCCCGGCTGGACGATCGGCGGTGTGAGCATCAACGCACGACAGGTCCGGGTGAGGGTGACCTACGTTTACCGGGGCAAAACCTTCAATGTGAACATGAACACTTTCCGAGTCTCCGATATATGAAGAATACCCTGCTACGCCTATCGCGCCGCGCCGCCTACACACTGGCCGAGACTCTGGTGGCCACCGGAGTCTTTGCAATCGCAGGAGGTATCGTTTTCGCGATGTCCACGACGTCGCTCAGCCTTTTCTCGCGCAACATGGCGGTGAATGGCTCGCACGAGAAAGGGCGCAATGTGGTGGATAGGATTTCGCGCGACATTCGCGCCTCCATCGCGATCCCGGCGCTGTTGGATGATGATTTGAGCACCCACTCCGGCTCCGGAAGCGCGGCGGGGATCGGTTTGCTGCTCCCCGCCGGACCGTCGCCGGGCTCGACGTTTCAAGTGAGCGCCAACGCGGCTGCCGGCCAGAATGTGATCCAGATCACAACGGGCACCTTTACCCCGAAGGTGGGGATGCGACTCCTGCTCCCGACGCACCAACTGGAGGCGAACATCACGGCCGTCGCCGCTTCGGGAACGACGGGAAAACTGAACCTGACGCTGGCCACGCCGATCCCTTACGTGGTTACGGTTACCGCCGGCGCAACGACCTACAATGTGGTGGCGCTGTTCGCCAATCGAAGCGCTTACGTGACGATTTTCCCGGCGAACTCTGCGGTGGGAGAGATCCGATTTTTTAAGAACATCGCGAGCACGGAATACAGCGTCGTCGCGACCGATGTGACCAGCCTGGCTCCTTTCAACCTGCCGATTTACTAAGAACACCGAACCGAACACTTCCATGACTATTCTCAAAACTCCGCTCAAACTTTCGTTCATCGCGTGGTTGGCGCTCGCATCCGGAATGCACCCGAAGGCGAGTGCGCAAAACGCCGTGGTCCAGGACAACCGTTTCGTGGTGGTGGACATCACGTTTACCGACCCGAACTACGCCAGCCGGAATTATACGTCGAAAGACTTTTCATTGGTGACGGTGGTCCATTTCAACGCCCGCGTCGCGAACACCAGCGGATTCACCCCTGGATTCACCGCCGTGCAATCGCCCGCCCCGTATGTTCCACCGGTCGCGACGCCTACGCCTACGCCCGCACCAACACCGGCACCGACGCCCGCACCAACACCTTCCCCCACCGCCGGTCCGACACCAGTGCCAACGCCCGCGCCGACACCAGTCGCGACGCCCGCACCGACGCCAGCCCCAGCAGCCACACCAAAGCCTCCAAAGAAACCTAAGAAGGTTAAGGACACCGTCAAAAAAGGAAACAATCAGGATGACTAGCCGCCGCGTCGGCCGGTCGTAAACACGAAGAATCTCAGACCATGATCAGGCACAAACACAAGGAGCGCGGGAGCGCCCTCATCATATCCGTCGCCATCATAGCGACCATCGCCGTCTGGGTAATGACGGCGACCAATCGCTCGCAGAACGTCGCCAGACTCGCCCAGCGGAGCCGCGCCCATAGCAATGCCACGGCGGCTGCGCTCGGGTGCCTGGATGTCGCGTATGCGGGATGGCGTCAGGTCGGAAGAACCAGCGGCACGTATGCGACCGGGCTACCGACGACCAGCTTCACGGGAATCCCTACTCCGACGGCGTCCAATTTCCCGGACATTCCCGGCATCACCATTTCGAACTACAACGTCAAAGCAGTGGACCCCCAGTTGAATGACCTCGCCACCACCAGCACCGCGCCGACTCCCGCCACCGGACAAAATGCGACTACGACCAGCTTCTACTATCTCGCTTCTGTCGATGTCGCAGTCCCAGTCCTGAAAGGCAACGTCACCGTAAAAATGCGCCGTGTTTTCGAGAAACAGAATATCTCGCCGTGGAACTACGCCATTTTCTACGACTCCGATCTCGAAATGCACCCCGGCCCGCTGCAATCAGTGACCGGCTGGGTCCACACCAACGGCTCGCTTTTCAGCGGCCACGATACGCTCACCCTCCGGTCGAGAACGACCTTCACGGGGGATTGGAGTATCGGATTTATGCCTGGGGAAAATACGCACTCCGAGACACCCACATCTCCTTACATTCCTGAGGATCAGCCACCGGCACCGACCTCGACACAGGCGATGTTTGGAATCGATAAGACGGTCTTCAGTTCCACCAATGGAAATACGGCCAGCGGCTATCGCGAGCTGATCGAGGTTCCGGTGGCAGGGACCGACCCGATGGCCAGCTTCCGCTATTATAATCAGGCGGGAGTCAGGATT
>JAYSTZ010000236.1:0-4095 GCA_043719365.1 Verrucomicrobiaceae bacterium
TTTCCAAATGCCATGTGCAGGTAGTGCGCGAAGCATCGCTCGCTGGAATAGTAGTCCGCAGCGAGCGCGGAAAACTCCGCGTGAAACAGCGCATCCTGCGCATACACGAGCGGCGATTTCAGCCATTCGAGCAGCGGCGGGTTGCTCTTACGGAGCAGGCGCAGCGCTTTGCGCAGCTCCCATCCGCCGAGGTCAAGCTCCGGCGAACCGGGGCCGAACGGCTCGTCGAGCATCTGCTCCACGACATCGCGGTGATTCTCCACACCGAGATACCACTCGCGCTTGTGGACGTAGAGAAAGCGCACGTCCCAATCGCTATCGCGCGAGGCAAAACCCCACGCGCGGCTCCCCGACTCACATGCAAAAAGCACGCGAACCCCGCGCTCAGCCTCGACGCGGGAAAGCTCCGCACGAACGCGCGGAGAAACGACTTGGTCGTTCATTGGTTATCTCCTTTCTTGGTTTAATGATGGTTTGGGGGATGATGGGTGAGCATGTCGCGCAACACCGCGCCGGGACCGCATGGGTCGTCGAGCAGTCTGCGCAGCGGCACACCTCCGAGCTTCGCGCTGTCTGGCAGCGATTCGGCGGGCGGACGGCTGCGACGGTGTGCTGCAAAAGTTGCCAGCACAGCGAGCGACATGGTCGGCCCGAGTATCGATAGAATAGTCATGGAATGTGGGTTGTTTTTGGTGGAGGAAAAATCGGAGCGGTGTATGGTCACGGCCATGAGCACGCTGGAGAAAATCAAAACTGATGCCGGAAAATTACCTGCGGCTGAACGCTACGAACTCGCTCGCTGGATTGAGGAAACCGAGGACGTCCGTGAGATGCAGCGGGCAGCGTTGATTCGAGATTTGCAGGAAGGCATCGACGCGGCCGACCGCGGCGAACTTCTCGAAGCCGACGAAGTATTCAGTTCACTCCGCGCTGCGATCCCGTCCTGAGATGGGACGCCCACTATTCACGTCCCTCGCGAGTCACGATATTCACGGCATCATACGCTATATCGGCTCAACGAATCCTGTGGCTGCATCGCGAATTGTCGGACGTATCGAAGCTGCTTGCCAGCGACTCGCAGACGAGCCGCTAATCGGACAAGTGCGCCCCGACCTTCTGCCGGACATCCGGTTTCTGCCGGTAGGCAACTATCTCGTATTCTACAAACCATCGACCGAAGGAATCCGAGTGATCCGCATCATTCACGGAGCCCGAGATTACGGAGCGAGCGAGCTCCAGTGAGTGTCACGCCCCGGCAGCACTGTGGCCACCGGGGCGTTTCTCCCGTTTCCGATTTACCCGCAGTGCCGATGACGGCTTGCGGGCGTGATTAGTTCGCAGCGAAGCCGATGCTCCGCCGCTCTGTCTTTGTCTCCACCGGCGATGGCTGGAGCACTTGCGCGAGCGTGAATTCCTCCACGTCTGTCGCGGGCGAAAATGCCGCGCCTTGCAGCGCAGCGAGCGCCACCGCACGGTCGCGCGACATCGGCGCGAACCGACGATAATTCATCAGCCGCCCCGGACGCTGGATTGCGGGGTCCAGCGCATCGAGCCGCGCGTTCACCGAGCAGAGCAGATGCAGCTTCAGCATCCGCCCGAGTAAGCCGTCGGCGATGTTCAGCACCGAGGCCACCGCGTCGCGTTCCGATGGTTCGCGGCCGAGCAAAATGCGCTCGGCGTCCTCCATCACCACGACTTTTGTGCGGGCGGAATGCACGCGATTTTGGCCCTGCCAGAACGACACCCAGTCGGGCGAAGTCAGCGAGCCGTCGTTGCACACCGGCAGCACGTAAAACAAATGCGTTTCGCGCAGCCGCCGGATCAACTCCGACACCAGACTCGTTTTCCCCGTGCCCGGCGGGCCTTCGAGAATCGTCAGCCCGCCTGTGCGCGACCGCGTCCGCTTGGTGAATGAATCCACCCACCCAGCCGCATCGTCGCCATAAGCGAGTCGCATAAACTCATCGCTCAACGCATCCGGCATATTCGTAATCGCCTCTGCCGTGATGGCCCCGTCCTCCCGCCGCAGCATGTAAAATGCGGGCTCGGCGGGCTTCGGCACATCGCCCAGCACAGCCGTCAGCTCCGCCAGCATCGCCTCCGCCTTCTCCGCAGTCCCCGCATAAACGTGCGCAGCGCCCCAGTTGCGAACGACGACGAAAACATCGCGCGCAAACCGCAGCACCAGCCGGCTCCACTTCAGCTTCTCCTCATCGCGGAAACGGTAGGCCCGCACCACGCGATAAGCATACACCTCCGCGAGCGTCGCCAGCGCAGTATCGCCATCCACGTCGAAGCTGATCGTATGGATCGCCCCGCGCGCAAACACATCGCCAAAGTCGGCGATGTCTTCATTGAGCGGAAGGTCCACATTCAAATTGAGCCGTGGCTCTTGGACATCATTCGCAGGTGCCGCCGAGCGGCCCCGCACGCGGATGTCCGGCGCGAATTGTGATAAGGTACGTGTTTTCATAAATTGATTGGTTGGTTGTTGAAATTCCAGAAGTTGGTGGAGCTCGCGCTTGCGAAAGTAGTCAGCGGCTTCAGCCGTAGCCGCGTAGCTTTGCGAGCGATGTGCAGTTTCGACTGACGCAATTTTCCGTGGGGCGTTCGCGTGCCAAAATCGCAAATTTTTTTCCCGATTTGTCGGGACTGATTATTTTGGCGACCCGTGCTATCACGCCAATGTGCCATTCAAGCCCTTCAATCGCGATGCCGTCGTAACCGACCACGACAAAGGAAAACTTCCACACTGGCGGCAGCGTGGGACCACTTATTTTATTACATCGCGGCTGGCGGATTCAATTCCCGCACCGTTGCGCGACGATTGGCTATCACGTCGCACGACATGGCTCGCCCGCCACAAAGCGATCTCCCCGGACTCATTGGCGGAGGAGTTGAGGAATGAATTCCATCGGATTTTCACCGCCGAGTTCCACAAGTTTCTCGATGCCGGACATGGCGAATGCCTGCTCGCCCGCGCCGAGTGCGCAGATATTTTCATCGGGAGACTGATTGCTGGACACGGACGCGCATATTTTCTGGATGCTTGGGTCGTCATGCCGAACCACATCCACGCACTCGTCGAACCCGCGAAAGGAAGTCTGCTCGGTGAAATCGTGCGGAGTTGGAAAGGCGGCAGCTCGCGCGAAATCAATCTCCTGCTCGGCCGAAGTAGCTCGCTATGGCAAAAGGAGCCTTACGATCACATTGTCCGAAGCGAAGCGCAGCTAAATCACTACCGCCAATACATCGCACAAAACCCGTTCAAAGCAGGTCTCCAAAGCGGATACAGACTCGGCACCGGCGCTTGAGAAAGTAGTCAGCGGCTTTAGACTTAAAACCTCGTGATTCCGGGACGGGACCGCTTCGCAAAAAAACCCGTCAGCCGAAGCGCGGGCGGCTGTCCGCAAGACCAATCGGCTACGGCTAAAGCCGCTGACTACTTTCGCAAGCGACCCGCGCCGTCGGCAAACCCGCCGAACGCCGCCGCTACCGCCTCTGCTTTTGGGGCGGTGCCCCGACGAACGTGTGGACGACCACGGAGGAAATCGCAGTCGGCGCGAGCTAAACAGAAGCACTCCAAAAAACGAACGGGGCCGCGTGCTCGACACTCGGCCCTGCTTCGTCTTACTCACTTCCATATGATGAACCTTCAAAAATCGCTCTGTGTCAGCGCAGTCGCCTGGCTAACGATATTGGAGGTTCTGCCTCCGTCAGCGCACGCAGTTCCGCCTGGGTATCGAGTTGTCAGGCAACGAGGAACCATCTCGAAGATCCATATCTTCGATCCGAAAAATCCGCACCTCGGCCCAGGAAATGGGGCCAATTGGGTGGAGGTTAATCCGGAGGAGCCGATGCAAAAGCCAACCCAAGGCATTCCAAATACGTCAGGGAAGTTCCGAGTGTGGTTTCCCTCCCCAAATAAAATCACCGCGTCGAGTTCCACTCGTGATATCCCGACGATCAAGTTCAGCGACCTGCGCGTCGGGCAAAAGATCATTTTCTCCGGAGGTGGATTTGGGGATTTGGTTCGGGCCACCACTCACAAGGTGTATGTGCCATGAGAACTTTTGTGCCTACTATGTGCCAGAT
>JAYSTZ010000237.1:0-1783 GCA_043719365.1 Verrucomicrobiaceae bacterium
GGTGCGCGCCAAAATCGAATCGCGAAAATTTACCGGGGCCATAGCCGCCTCTCGCTTAACTGGACTCAACAAATACGCACTATGATGAACGACACACCCAGCGAGCGGATGCACTCGCCGCCCATCGCCTCCGAAAAAATCGTGAACGAGCGCAAGATTTTCTTCCTCGATCTCAAAGAGAATCAGCGCGGACGTTTCCTCAAAATCACCGAAGACGTGGGCGGACGCCGCGACACGATCATGCTTCCGGCGGAGGCGTTCAAAGACTTCGCAGAAGCCTTGGAGCGGCTGATTGAATTTGAGGGCAAGCTGTAGCCGCCACCGAATGGCTCCGTGCCGCTGTCTCTATGCCTTGGACTGGCGGGCAGCCTCGTCTTTTCGCCCGGCGGCATAAGCCTCGAAGACGCAGCGAATCTCGTCCCGGACGCGGCGGAAGACGGCGAGTTGCTCATCCTCCGCGCCGGTCGCGTGCGCGGGATCGTCGAAGCCCCAATGGTAGCGATTCACCTGGCCGGGAAACATCGGGCACGCTTGATCGGCATTCCCGCAAACGGTGATGACCGTCTCGACCTCGCGGCTGAGAAACTCGTTCAGGTGCTTCGACGTGTGCCGGGAAATGTCGATGCCGATTTCCTGCATCGCGCGGATCGCGAGCGGATGCACGTAGCCCGCGGGCTTTGAACCGGCGCTGGCGACTTCGAGCAAATCGCCAGCGGCAGCGCGCAGGATGCCTTCGGCGAGATGGCTGCGGCAGGAGTTGCCGGTGCAGAGAATGAGGACGAACGGCTTGTCCATCGTGAGCGCCGTTTAGCAGCAGCCGCCTTCGCTTCCGCAGCAGACATCGGCGCTCTGCGGCAGACACACATCTTTCGCGAGACAGTCGGTATGCTTCGATCCGAGTTGAAACAGGAGCGCCTCGTCCGATGTGCTCGCCTCCACGACGGGGAACTGCGAGATGGCGCAATCTTCGTATTCGATCTCCACGTCGAGGTCATCGCCTTGGAAAAGAGGTGCGGCAACATCGAGCACTCCCGCGAGTTTGCCGGGCAAAAAGCGGTGCTCGATGTCTTCCGCGACCCACGCTTGCAACGAGCAAGTGGCGGTGCGGCGGATCGTGCCGCCACAGTCGATGAAGCTCTTGTCCACGCGCCCCGCCTCGGTGATGTGCGCGTGCGCCGGGATGCGGTCGCCATCGGGCAGGACGAAGGTGAGTGCGTGACGCGGATGCTTTTGCAGGTGGGTTTTGAATTCAGACAGTTTCATGGATGGGTCGGTTGTTGATTGGAAAGTGAGCAGCAGCCCCGCTCGCGCACGCCGCAGCAAGCAGGGATGGCGAGGAGCGCGCCGAGCAGCGGCCCGGCGAGGTAAATCCAAAGATGCTCGCAATGGCCGCTCACGACAGCGGGCGCGATGGAACGCGCGGGGTTCATCGAAGCTCCGCAAATCGGCCCGGCGAACATCGCCTCCAACGCGATGACCGCGCCGATGGCGATGCCTGCCGTGATGCCCTTTTCTTTCGCGCCCGTCGAGACGCTGAGAATGACGAACATCAGCAAAAACGTGAGCACGGTTTCCAAAATGAAACTCTGGCTGGCGGCTCCCGCTGGCAGTGTCGCCCCGAGCGTTGCATCCATCGGGAAAAGCCCGCGCAGCAAGGCGCTCGCGGCAAACGCACCGACCAGTTGCGCCGCGATGTAGCCGGGCACCGCGCGCCATGAAAACCGTCCCGCCGCCGCAAAGGCCGTCGTGACGGCCGGGTTGAAATGCGCGCCGCTCACGTCGC
>JAYSTZ010000238.1:0-1780 GCA_043719365.1 Verrucomicrobiaceae bacterium
GGGTGTCCTCACCCCGCCGTGGGCCACCCGGATGCAGCAAGACTTCGGCGGCGCTTTCGTCGCACTACGCCCGCTTCGCCTTCGCGATGTTCGCCAGCAACTTCTCGGCGCAGGCCTTCGCGAACTCAGGCGCGTTGATGACGCAGTCCATCTCCACCAGCTCAATGTCCTTTCGCAGGAACCCCTTCATTGTGGTGAACAGGATGCGGTCGGCGATGGGGTCGTGGAACTTCTGTCCCGGCGCGCTGATGACGCTGATGGCCCGCAGCGGCAATAACACCGTCACGGGACCGCGATACGCATTCACTTTTTCTGCAAGGATGCGCCCCAATTCGGCGCACTCCGCAGCGTTGGTGCGCATGAGCGTGACCTGCGGGTTGTGCTGGTAAAATACGCGCCCGTCGAGCTTCGCGGGGACGGAATCCCGCGAACCGAAATTCACCATGTCGAGACAACCGGGCGTCACGATGGCCGGGGTCGCGGTGATGCCGGCTGCGTCCAACCGCGTCGGGCCCGCTCCGAGAATTCCGCCGACATATTCATCGGCCCATTCCGTGGTTGTGATGTCGAGGACTCCTGACGTCATGCCGGCTTCGATGAGCGATTCCATCGCGCGCCCGCCGGTGCCGGTCGCGTGGAAAACGAGGACTTCAAAGCCCGCGTCTTCGAGGATGGATTTGGCCGACTGGACGCACTGCGTGGTGTTTCCAAACATGCTGGCCACGATAATCGGGCGATCTTCGGCGGGAGGGATTTGTGTTTCTACCATTCCGCAAATCGCGCCTGCCGCGCGGCCGAGGATGATGCGGGAAATGCGATTGAGTCCCGCGACATCGACAATCGCGGGCATCATCACGATGTCCTTCACGCCTACGTATTGCGCGGTATTCCCGCTCGCGAGCGTGGATACCATCACCTTCGGGACACCAAGCGGCAGCGCCCGCATCGCGGCCGTGCAGATGGAAGTACCGCCTCCCCCGCCGAGCGAGATCACGCCGTCGATTTTCCCCGCCGTCTGCAATTGCGCCAGCACGACAGCCGCCGCCTGCCCAATGGCAGCCACGCATTCTCCGCGGTCGCGACGCGAGAGAAGCCCAGCAAAGTCGAGCCCTCCGGCGCGCGCGACTTCCTCGCGGGCGATGTCGGGCTTCAGCCTCGGCGGCAAGTCCGTGCCAACATCGATCACAAGGGTCTGATGCCCGCGTGCGCGAATCATTTGCGCGACGTAAGCGTGTTCGTCGCCTTTTGTGTCCATGGTTCCGAGGATTGCGATAGTTGCCATGCGATTTGGCTAAACGACCCGCCGAGTGATGGCACGGAAATTTTGACGTGTCGGCGTTGATACAAACGATTGATTGGTAGCTCCCACAGAATGAAGCAGTGACTTTGGCAGCAAATCCGCTAACAAAGGAGTGTCTCTCCGACTCCACACTTTCATGAAACGCGCGCTCTTTTTCCTTTTCACACTCACCTCGCTCGTCACCGCTGCCGAGCGTCCAAAGACGTTCATTAATCTTCCTTGGGGCGCATCACCCGAAGAGGCCAAGCGCGCACTTTCCGCACGGCCCGGCGTGGTCTTCCCGGAGAATACCGACGATTACCACATGGAGCCCACAGGCGGAACATTCGCCGGGCAGCCCGTCGCAAAGTGGGTCCTCGATTTCCCCGATCGCCGGCTCGCCTCGGCATCTGTCGTGCTCAAACTCGAAGGCGGAGCGACCTCAGTTTATAAAGATTTGCGGAGCAAGCTTTCCGAAAAGTACGGCACCCCTACGACCGA
>JAYSTZ010000239.1:0-10056 GCA_043719365.1 Verrucomicrobiaceae bacterium
GGAGAAATGGCTCACACGCTATCGCGCCGCGCTGAAAGAACTGCCGACCGGATGGCATCAGCTCTACCTTTCAGCGATTCCGTTTCGTCGGAGCGCGCCATTTTCCACAACGCTGTGGCGCATCGCCTCGGCGTATCAGACGACGGCGATTCTTTACTCGAAGCAGGGAATCGAAGTCGCGCTGCAATGCCTGCGCCGCTCTCGCTCGGAGATTGATCATTGGATGGGCGTCCACCTCCACCCTTTTGGAAACTCCTACAGCGTGCATCCGAGCATCGCATACCAGGAAGGCGGCTTGAGCGACATTATGAGCTTCAATCGCGGAATCACACCATGACCATACCCGAAGGCCCCGAACACGAACTGGCGATCCTCTTTCTGCACCACGACCTCGACGAGGTAACGCTGAATAATCTGGAGAGCTTTCGCCTGCGCAATCCCGGCGTGCCCATCATCCCAATCAGCGGTGGTAAACGCATGGACGGCGGCACTGCGCCGGAAGACCTGCCGACTTTCAGCCGCCTACACAGTCGCTTCGCCGGCACAGACTGGATGTATCGCAGCGGACTCGATGTGCTGATCATCGACTGGTATCGAAACCGCCGCACGATCCGCGCAAAACGCTGGTTTTTCGCCGAGTGGGACGGCTGGTGCGGGATGCCGCTGCGCGAATATCTCGGCGAAGTGTGGGATGCCGACGTATCCGTATCATCCATCCGCTGGCCGAGCCGTGAGCCCGAGTGGTTTTGGTTCCGCCAAATCCAGCGTCTGCCGGAGAAATTCCGGCCCTTCGCATGTGGAATGGTGCCGACATGTTTCACCTGTGTGTCGGACCGTGCCATGCAAGCACTGAGCGAACGACTGACCGAAGAAATGATGGGCCACATCATCTACGAAATCCGAATCCCCACACTCATCCACGCCGCCGGAATGCCGCCCGTCGTGAACCCGCGCGCAGGCTGGAACGTCGGCTGGAACAGTATCCCAAAAGGCACACCGCTGACGAGGAACCTCTGGCACGCCATCAAGTGGCTCGCGCCGCTGGGAGTGGTGGAGGGTGGAGATGGGATGGTGCCCAGTGTAGGGCTCAGAAGTTCACAGCGGGAACCCTCGGAAATTGCTATTGCAGTGAAGCCGCCGAATCTATGACCCGCTACCAAATCCTCAACTGCTTGATCGAACATCACGGTTACAAGAATTACTTGGAAATAGGTGTTCGCGATGGTGCGTGTTTCACACAAGTGCGATGTCTGCGCAAAACAAGTGTCGATCCGAACCCCATCACGGATCACACGTCCCATAAGATGACATCGGACGAGTTTTTTTCAGGGCTGGACGATGACGATACTTATGATCTCATTTTTATCGATGGCCTACATCTGGAGGCGCAAGTTGACAAAGACATTTCAAACTCGCTTCGACATCTCAGTTCTGGTGGCAGTATTGTGTTGCACGACTGCAACCCTCCGACTTTGTCGCACGCTGGGGAGGAGCAATCATCTGAACCGCCTGCCAACGGGAACTGGAATGGAACCGTCTATCGTTCTATCATCAAGTTGCGTATTTTCAGGCCCGACCTCTCATTGCTGACAGTGGATTCTGATTGGGGTGTCGGTATTCTCTCCCGAGCCGCTTCCTCAATCCTCGAAGCGGATGCCGCAGAATCCGTCTGCTGGGAGTTCTTTGATCGACACAGACAGGAAATCCTGAACTTGATCTCGCCAGAGGAGTTCAAGAGGCGTTTTCCAATCTCACCATATGTTTTGGCATCCCGCATTCGCGTTGGACTGAACTCTGAACGGACCTGTCCTTTCCAAGTCCTGGAAGGCCTGGTCGGGTATGGACGGATGGGCTCTGGGGCTAAACTTGGCTACGATCACCTGGAGGCAACGAATTTCCTCCGCTGTAAATGGGTTTTGTCAGCGCACGCCGCCTCGTACGTGATCATTGACGTGACAAAGCAAGTCAGTGTGATCGGCTTCCTCAATGGCACCGCGATGTATTGCCCTACGGCGGAGTTTCTGGTCGATGGAGAAACGTTGGGGAAGGTCGGAGCGGCTTTTGACGGGACTCGATGCGTCGTCCTGTCCGCAGGTCAACATGTGCTGGAAATCCGCGCTGCGAACGGTAACCATTGCTGCCATACGGTATGGGGCTTCGATCCGGCCCCGGCACTGCTCGCCCCAGCAAATTTTTACGCTACCGTTGGTGCGATCTGCAAAGATGAAAATGACTACGTGGAGGAGTGGGTGCGTCATCATTTGGACATAGGAGTCGAACATTTCTACTTGTTGGACAACGGCAGTCGAAAGCCATTGAGGGAAACGATTGAAGAGGCGGGGCTGACCGAATGGGTAACGGTCGAAGATTACCCCACTCAAGGTGGTAGCACGCAAAACAACGCGTATCTCTACCTTTGTAGAAAATACGCGTCAGCATGTTTGTGGATGGCTCTCCTTGATATTGACGAATTCATCGTGCCGAAACTCGGTATCTCGTTGCCAAAAATGTTGACGGCGTTCGAGGAATTCGGGGGCATCTCTGTGCGCTGGATGATGTTCGGCGCGGATGGCCACGACACCAAACCGCCGTCTCAATTGGGAAATTACAAAAGCTGCTACTTAGATGGGCACGTAAAGATGATTGTTCAGCCGCGTTTCGTGACCGGATTTTGGAATCCACACAGCGCTGGTTTGATGGCTGGACGTCGTGCGGTGAGCGACCATTTCGATGGAGATCCGTCCGTTCAGCATCTGCAAATCAACCACTACTGGACTCGCTCGCGTAGTGACTGGGCGGACAAAATAGCTAGGGGAGCGCTGGTGCCCGGGTTTGAAAGAAGTTGGCCTGACTTTGACCGACACAACCAGCGCTGCATCTATCGAGACGAGGCAATTGAGAAATTCTGGAAGCGCTTCCGACATCCCGCGTCATTGATCGACGGAACTCCGGTAGTTGGATTTATCCATGTTGCAGCGGTAAACCACTGGCGAGCCATCTTGGACTCCCAGCTCAGAAAATGTCAGATGAGCGGGCTTTGGAATCGTACGAGTGCAATCTATTTGGGAATCGTCGGTGCGGGAGAGGAGATTTTACCACAATTGGAAAACCTTCCCGAAAAAATCTCGGTGCTGTTTTGCGATCCGGATATCACACGCTTCGAATTTCCAACGCTCGCCGCGCTCCAGAAGGAATGTGAGCAGCCTGAACTCAAATACGTTTGGTATGTGCATTCGAAAGGTGTGACGAATCAATACGATGAACAACAAGGATGGCGATCCAAGATGGAGGAATTCGTCCTCATTCACTACGAGTTGGCGGTCGAAAAATTGGGAGTAGGGTACTACGCAGCGGCAGGCTTCGGCAGCAATGACCCCGCCTGGCATATCCCTGGGAACTTCTGGTGGGCGCGGAGTGATTACATCGAGGCGTTGCCGAGAATAGAATCATTGAATTGGTCAAACCGATTCGCTGCGGAGCGCTGGATTTGCTCTGACGGATTGACCGGGCTGTATCTACACGACTACGGGGATACCGTTTTCGACGAGTTTGAAATTTTGACAGACCGAGTTGGTGCCGGAGTCGTTACTACTAGCGGCTACCACGGATGGGGTCGGATTCCGGTGCTGATCGGAAGGGATTTTCCACAACTCTCGCACTGCATATCCGCCCATGCGCCATCGCGTTTGGAAATCAGAACAAGGAATGAGGCCAAGGTGCTCGGATTTGTAAGCGGGTCAGGCAATGCGGATGGGTGGGTGATAGAGTTTCTAGTCGATGGAAAACCCATCGGAAGGAAAGCCATCTGCAACGATTGCACTGACCAAGTGACGATTGAACCGGGGTTACACACGTTAGAAATCCTGCTCACCGAAGGCGAACGTTGGGGAGCACACAGTTGCTGGGGGATTTCATTCGAAACGAGCCAACTGTAAAATTCTATGGAGCGACGGAAGTGAATGCTGCGGTAACGGTCACGACAGGGCTTTCCACTCGCCCGCGGATAGCCGCATATATCCAGCACATAGTCGATTCCGGCCAATCTCCCAGTTTGAAGTCACGTGTTTTCACGAGCGCACTACTTGAAAGCCTCAAATTACGCCTACTTTCGGTTTAGTCCGAAGTCAGCGCCGCGCGCTCGTCGCCTGCGGCGGTCTTTTCGAGGAAGTAATCGTAGCCACCGGGATACGCATTCACGATTCCGCCGCCTTTTACGTACAGAACTTTCGTGGCGAGTTTCCGGATGAAATGAACATCGTGGGAAATGAACACGAGAGTAACTTCGTAGTTCGCGAGCGCCAAGGTCAGCGATTCGACCGTCAAAATATCGAGATGGGGCGTCGGCTAGTCCATGAGCAGGAGGTTCGGCGGATCGACGAGGAACTTGATGAGGTTGAGCCGTGTCTTTTCACCACCGCTGAGGACCGATGTCTTCTTGAAGATGTCGTCCTTTTTGAAAAGGAACGAACCAAGAATGCCGCGCGCTTCGTTCTCGGAGAGGCTCACTCCGCCTACGTCCATGACTTCCTGGAGGATCGATTTACTCGGGTCCAAAGTCGCTGCGCGGTGCTGGCTAAAGTAGCCGATCTTCGCATTCAGTCCTTCCGAGCGCGTGCCTTTCTGGAACTCCACGACGCCCGCGAGAATCTTTGGCAGCGTGCTTTTGCCCGCTCCGTTGGGACCTACGAGCACCGTCCGTTCGCCGCGCTCGACGGTCAATTCGAGGTTCCGGTAAACGACATGTTCGCCGTATGCCATCTGGATCGTCTCCAGCTTGCTGACGACGTGATGGTCATCAGTCTCCCCGAAGGACCGGATCGTCGTGAACGAATCCAAGGCGCAGTGGAGAAAGGCAAAGTGTGATTCCGATTTGTGGACGGGGTGAGGGTGGAGAGGGAAGAAATCGGCTTCTGTCATCTGGTGGCCCGCTTGGCTTAGCGCATCTGAATATGTGATCTGCCCGGATCGTTTCCTCGTCAAGGGAGCATGGGACATCTGTCCAGAACATTGGGCTCGTCTTCCTCGATAAATCACATCCGAAAGCCCTTTGCCACTGAGAAAACCGTGGACATTCCCGCTTCCGTGAATAGTCTGCCGCCCCTTTTTCTGGGGCGCTTGGGAGGCGATCGATGCCTTCAATCCGCTGTCGGATGGGCCATTTTTTCAATACATACATGAACAGCTTCCTTTTTTCGATCCTTGCGCAGACACCCACCCCGCCGCCCGCGCCGCCGGATAGCACCGGCAGCAGCATCTTTATGATGGTGATGATGGTCGTGGTCTTCTGGCTCTTCCTCATTCGTCCGCAACAAAAGCGCCAGAAAGAGATGACTGATCGCATTTCCGCCCTGAAGACCGGCGACCGCGTCGTCACCACTGGCGGCATTCACGGCACTGTGAGCAATGTTAAAGATGGGCCGACACTCGTGCTGAAGGTGGACGATTCCACCAAGCTCACTGTGGATAAATCCGCGATCGCAAACGTTCTCCCGAAAGAAGCCTAGAACCTTTTCTTACTATGTCACCTGTCGTCATCACATTCTGCGTCGGCTTTGCAATCCTCGTCCTGTTCGTGTGGTATCTCGCCTCGGGCGTGGAGCGGAACAAGCGCATCCTCGGCACGCTGCTCACTATTTTTGTCACGGCGCTTTGCGTCTATTCTGCGTTCCCGCCTTTTGATACAATCATCACTGATAAGGATGGGAATAAGACCCGGACCGGTGTGGGCAAGATCCAAAAGGGCATCGACCTCGAGGGAGGCATGTCGTGGATTGTCAAGCTGGAGCCCAACACAGACAAAGACGGGTCGATAAAGCCCATCACTCAAGCGATGGTGGACAAAGCGATGGAGACATTCCGCAAGCGCGTCGATACCGACGGCGTAAGCGAGCCCGTCATTGCACCTGCCGGCCCGATCTCCGAAGGTCGCATCATGATCCAAGTCCCCGGCGTGGACGCGAAGACGGTCGCAGCGAACGAAGAGAAGATCAAAAAAGTGGCGAAGCTTGAGTTCAAAATCGTCCACCCTAACAGCCAGCAGATGATCATGGGAATCGAGAGCGGCACCCAGGTGATGGACCCCGCTTACGAAGTCAAAATCCTCAAACACGAATCGAAAGATAAGCTCGGGAACAAATCCAACTCCGAAGAAAAACTCCTCATTAAACGCGAGGCGGACATTCCGGGGAAATACGTAGCAGCCGCATACCCGGTATTCGGTGCGAAAGGCTGGGAAATCAGCCTCCGCTTCAACGATGAGGGCGCGAAACTCTTCGGCGAACTCACCACGAAGTTCGTCGGAAATCGGTTCGCCATCATGCTCGATGACGAAGTTTACAGCGCCCCAAACATCAATGAGCCAATCAACGGAGGAAGCGCCAGCATCAGCGGCGGATCCATAGACGAACAAGAAGCCCGTAATCTTTCCAGCATCCTCGAGAACCCGCTCGAAAATCCCGTGAAGATCGAGACGACCAGCCAGACCTCGGCGACCCTCGGCAATGACGCGATCGACAGCGGATATAAGGCTGGCCTGCTCGCGTGCGGTATCACCGCCCTGTTTGTTCTGCTCTACTACCGCTTCGCGGGCATGGTTGCGAATATGGCGCTGCTCGTTTTCCTCGTCATGCTCTTTGGCTCGATGGGTATGTTTCACGCGGTCCTCACTCTGCCCGGCATCGCAGGCATCATGCTCACTATCGGCATGGCGATTGATGCGAACGTGCTGATCTACGAGCGGCTTCGTGAAGAGCAGGCTGCGGGGAAATCGCTCTCCGCAGCAATCAGCGCGGCCTTTGAGAAGGCGTTCTCCGCCATCTTTGACTCGAACTTCACGACGCTCATCACGGCCGTCATCCTTTATTGGAAAGCGACAGGCCCCGTGAAGGGCTTCGCAGTTTCCCTCATCATCGGTGTGGTCGCATCCATGTTCTCCGCGCTGCTTGTCACGCGAAACCTTTTTGAGTGGATGATTAACAAAGGCATCATCAAGAAAATCACGATGTCCAGCCTCATCCCGGTCACGAAGGTCAACTTCATGGGCCAGCGCAAACCCGCGATGACGTTCTCGATTTTGCTCATCGTAGCCTCGATGGGCATCTTCGCAGCCCGCGGCTCGAAGAACTTCGGCGTCGATTTCAAGGGTGGCGACCGCCTCGTGCTCAAAGCTGAGGCAAGTCTCCCGCCGCTCGATGCAGTCCGCAGCGCGCTGAAAGA
This sequence comes from Verrucomicrobiaceae bacterium, assembly GCA_043719365.1. Classification (GTDB taxonomy): domain Bacteria; phylum Verrucomicrobiota; class Verrucomicrobiia; order Chthoniobacterales; family Chthoniobacteraceae; genus SXWH01. Next base: position 7,216 of record JAYSTZ010000239.1, read on the forward strand.
AATCAACCACGGCGAGGCCACCGTGCAGACGGAAAAATCCGCGCAGACCGAGTTCCTCGTCATTCGCGATGCAGAAAACTCCGCCAAAGTCATCGAGCCGCACCTCGTAGCAAAATTCGCCGAGGCGAAGCTCGTGAAACAGAGTCAGGAAACCATCGGCTCCGTCGTCGGTAAAGAACTAGCGACAAACTCCGTCATGGCTCTCGTCTTCGGTATGATCGGTATTTTGATCTTCCTGTCCATCCGCTTCGAACTTTCGTTCGCGGTCGGCGCGATCGTCGCGCTCCTCCACGATGTCGTCATCACGATCGGCGTCTTCGCACTGCTGGGCCGCGAGCTTTCACTCGTGACGGTCGGCGCGATTCTGACCATCGCAGGATATTCCGTGAACGACACCATCGTCGTCTTCGACCGTATCCGCGAAAACTTAAAAGCGGACAAAGGCGGCAGCATCGCCAATACGATGAACGTCTCCGTCAACGAAACACTGAGCCGCACCATCCTCACAGGCGGAGTCACGCTGATTACGACCGTCGTGCTCTTTTTCCTCGGTGGTCCTGTGCTGAACGACTTCGCGCTCTGTATGCTCATCGGTATTTTGGTGGGAACGTATTCGTCCATCTACATTGCCTCGCCAATCGTCCTCTGGTGGTCCGGCCGTGGCGGTCGCGACTTGAAGAGCGAAGTGAGCAAGAGCGACGAAAAGGCGATCGTGCCGGCTTAAGTGCTGGCTGGTTGCTCGCGAACTGAAGATTCCCGATGGTCACCGCTTGTCCCAAATGCCGGGGCATCGGGATAGTATGTGACCGGCTGCAAATGACAGTTTCCGCGTCCGACAGAGGCGGCGGCTGTCATTTTCAAGGTGGCACGCCAGCGGCTAGACGGCGCGGGTAACTACTGGCATCATCCGCTCATGCACACTTTTACTGCACTCATCTCATTTGCCTTCGCGACCTGCGGGTTCGCGCAGGGTCCGGGCTTTCAAGCGCCCAAGGAAATCGCGCCGGGGATCTTCGAGATCGGCGCAATCCGTCTCGATAAGAATGCCTCGACGGTAACGTTTCCCGCCAAGGTGAACATGGCGGACGGGCTGGTGGAATACACGCTCGTCACGACCAAAGGTCCAACGCACGAGAGCGTGCTGGCAACCGACGTGTCGCCGCAAAATGTCCACATGGCGATGCTGCTCCTCGGAGCAAAAGGAATGGCCATTGGCAAAGACGCGCCGGTGCCCGAGCGCATCGACGCGGAGTATCTCGCCAAAGCTCCCAAGCTGGACGGCGACCGCATTTTTATCACCTGCAAATGGAAGGACGGGAGCGGCAAGGAGCAGACTTCGCCGCTGGAGCGATGGATCGTCCGCCGCGAAGCGGTAAACCGGAAAAAGCCGAATGTCGTCGTCGCAGAAGACGGACCGTGGCTCTATACCGGCTCGTTTATGCACGAGGGACGATTCAACGCAGAGATGCAGGGCGTGCTCGGTGCCGTCGTCACTTTCCCCGGTGCGCTCATCAACAATCCGCGCAAAGGGGCTAATGACGACGCGATGTGGTTCGTAAAGACATCCGCAGTCCCTCCCGTCGGCACGCCCGTGGAACTCACCATCAAACTCGAAACAACCAAGCCCGCAAAATGAAACGCCGCAATTTTATCCTCACCGCCGTCGCCGTCGCCGCCATCGCTGTAGTTTGCACGTTCAAGCAAACGGTCACCGCAATCGAACCGCTCCCGAAAGACGAAAAGAACGTCTCATTTCGCAATGAAGTCCGCGATGTGCTCACGCGCGGGCTCGACTACCTCGTAAAGCAGCAGAACGCGGACGGGAGCTTTGGCGCCGACCTCACGCACCCTGCGCTCTCCGCGCTTCCACTCATCGCGCTGCAACGAGAGCCGACCGGTCGTTTTTCCACATCGCCGCAGCCGGAAGTCATGCAAAAAGGCTACGCGTATCTCCGGGGCTTCGTACAGCCAGACGGCGGGATTTACAACCCGCAGAACGGGCTGGCGAATTACAACACTTCGGTCGCGCTGGTCGCGATTTTCGGATCGAACGATCCGAAGGACGAAAAGATCGTCCGCGACGCCCGCACTTATGTCGTTGGCCAGCAAGCGAGCGGACTCGCGCAGCCCGGAACCGACGGCGGGATCGGCTACGGCACGGTCGGCGCCAGTCCGAAACGCGGACATCCGGATCTCGATAACACGCTCATCGCGTTGGAAGCCCTGAAAATCACCAAAGGCACAATCGCCGACAAGCCGGACGCCAAGGATCTCAACTGGCAGGCCGCAATAGAGTTCGTCACGCGCTGCCAGAATCTCCCGGGGCCGAACAAGATGGAATGGGCCAGCGGCGACCCAGCAAACAAGGGCGGCTTCGTCTATTATCCCGGCTACAGCAATGCCGGAAAAACTGAATTGGAAGGTGGTAAAACGGCACTCCGCAGCTACGGCTCGATGAGCTACGCAGGCCTCATGAGCTTCATCTACGCGGACCTCGCCAAGGACGATCCGCGCATTACAGCCGCGATGGAGTGGCTGCAAAAAAACTACACGCTCGATGAAAATCCGGGACTCGAAATGCAGGGCTACTATTATTACCTGCACCTCATGGCGAAGGGCCTCGCAGTGGCCCACGTCTCGACGCTCGAAGTCAAAGGCAAGCAAATCGACTGGCGGCGCGAACTCGCACTGCGGCTGATGAAGCTGCAAAAACCAGATGGCTCGTGGGCCAATCCCGAGCCTCGATGGAAGGAAGCGAATCCCGTCCTCGTCTCCGCATATTGCACGATGGCGTTGAGCATCATTTATCAGGAGCTTTGAGTCGCAAGGGCGTCTTGCAAA
>JAYSTZ010000240.1:0-4071 GCA_043719365.1 Verrucomicrobiaceae bacterium
CTACGAGCGAGAGCGTGGGCAGCACCATGAGGTCGCTCTGGCGGAATTGATTGTCGGGATTTGCGTCCGTCGCCATCGCCTGATTCACGCCCCAAATACTCAGGCCGGAGCTCACGCCGGTGAGCCCGGTGAGTACGGCGGGTGTCGCACCCGCGCCAGTGCCCGTGCCTGCGGTGCCGGCGGTGGTGCCCCATCCGTTGATGGTGTTTGTGAGCGAACCCGGCGTGGTCCCTACGCCGATGGAGGCTGGCGGGGAGTTCTGCGTCATCACATCCGCCGCGAAAATGTAGCTCTGTGTATCCGTGTCGCTGGGCGCGAGGCCGGCCTTGAATGCGCGGACGCGCATGAGCGTTGTGGCGGTGATATTTACCGCACCGCTCGGCGGAGTGAGCGAATCGGCGGGCAAAATCTGTGTGCCGTTTGTGAGCGTGGGCGCGCTGCCGTTGAAGGTATAGACGATCGTCGCGCCGGGTGTCGGACACGCCAGCGTCGTGCTGAATGCCGCCGAATAAATGCCGCGATCGACCGAGAATGTAGTATCGGCAACAAAGCCAGTCACCGAGGCCGGATTATTCGCCGCACCGGGCGTCGGCTTGGTGAGGTAGGCGGGCGCAGTGGCCGCAAGATTGTCCGCCGCGCCGTAGGAAACAAAGCGATGCTGCGATGGATACGGGACAAGCGCCGTGCCGATTTGGCTGACGGTGACCGGGCCGCCAGCGCTTGGACGGCTGAGAACGAGTTGCCCTGTGCCGCCGAGGCTGAAATTCGTGTGAGGCTGCGCACCATTGACGTGGCGATCTTTTCCCGACGCGTAAACGAGGGCGTAACCACCCGCTGCTATTGTCAAATTGGGCAGCGTGTATTTCGCCGGGAGTGCGAGATTGTCCGATAGGTGATAGCCTTTGAGGTTCACGGAAGTCGCCTCGTTGTTCCGAATCTCGATCCAGTCTTCGCTGTCGCCATCCATGTCCAGCGGCGCAGTCGGATCGTTCGCTCTCGGCGAACTGTTCGCCATGAATTCGTTGATGTGGACATTGAAAGCAGCGGCAATCGGCGTGCTCGTCGCGAGCAATGGATTCGTGGCCGCGGTGATTTCCTCGCCATCGCTCCAATTGTCGCCATCCGTATCCGCGAGCAGGGGATTCGTGCCGTGCGTATTCACCTCCGCGCCGTCGCTCAGCCCATCGCCGTCGGTATCGGCGACGAGCGGGTTCGTCCCTCGGACATTGACCTCGGTTCCGTCGGTGAGACCGTCGCCATCGGTATCGGCCAGTGTGGGGTTTGTGCCGCGCGCCTGTTCCTGAAGATTGGTCAATCCATCGCTATCCGGGTCGCCACTCGCGGTCTGCGAGAGGTTCCCTGCACCAAAGTAAGTCGTCTCCCATGAATCCACCAACCCGTCATTGTCGGTGTCATTGCCCAGCGAAATGCCGTTCGTGTAAATGCTCGCGACTTCCGCCGCTGTGAGTGCGTGATTCCAAATGCCGATGTCGTCGAACCACCCGCGGCAATAGCGGTTTTGGTGGTTGCCGATCACGAGTGGCGCTGCCGAGCCCATCGCCCACTGCCCGCCGCCATCAAGAGCCGTGGTCGTGCTCGTATTCACCAAAACATTGTCCACATACATTTTGAACACCCCCGTCGAGCGATCCATGACCGCTGCGACATGGTGCCACGCATTATTCACCACATCGACCGAAAAAGCGCCCGGCTTCCGAAATGGCAAATTGGTGCCCGCCGTATTATTTAGGCGCGAGTCGAAGACGAAATATGAATTCGTTCCCGTCGTCGCGGGCACGGTGATCTGAATCTGAAAGTAGTTATTCGAGAATGAAGTATTGCTTGGATAGGCCTTCGTCACGATTCCCTGGTTCAGACCGCCTGCATACTCGCTCGGCGCGGAAGTCTCATCGCCATCCGACTTGAACCACGCGGCAATCGAGAAAGATTGCCCCACCGCGAACTTCATATCCGCCCGGTCCGGCACTTCCGCGTAATCATTCACTCCGTCCAAGTAGAGCGCCCCTCCGAATTTCCCGTTCGTAGGCTGGAAAACTCCGCCATTGAGGACCGTTGCCGTCGCAGGCAAAGGATTGCCCGAACTGTCCGCCGCGGTAGTCGAGCCGAGAGCATCGTCAAACTTCCACCAAGCGACGAGCCCCGCGTGAGCGGAGACGCAGGAGGCGAAGGCGAGAGAGAGGCAGAATGAACGGGAGAGAAAGGATTTACTGGTGGTCATTGGTGTTGAAGCGGGTGAAGGGATTCTTCTGATTAGCACATTCGGACGGATTCCGCATCCGTAATTTCATTCATTTTTTACAAAGCCGACACATTCCCGCCGTCGAAACCGATCATTTCTCCAGTTGCGTGGAAATCAATTGCGGCGGCGTGATAGTTTTTGCTGCGGTTCTGCGCATGTAGAGTTATGAAGCGAATCATTTCATCAAAGGGTCCAGGCAAGCGCAGCACCACCGCCAATTTGTTGGACGGTCGGGCCGTCCCGAAAGGAGCCGCCCGCTATTCGCTGATCGCCAATATCGAGGCGCTGCTCGCCCGGTTCGATTCCTTGTCCGCCAAGCTTCAATCGCTCGAAGCAGACCTCCAGTCGCAAAGCTCCGACCCGCAATGACCCCACGCCCACCCAGAACCGCCAGGCTCTCACGCGCAGTCGTCAGGCTATCATCGGCAATCGCCGGACGATGCGGCGCAGTCGTCGGACTGTCGTTGGCAACTCTCGGACGATCACCGGCAATCATCGGACGATCCGGCGCGATTGCCGGACGATGCGGCGCAACCTCCAGACGATCCTCGGCAATGGTTAGGCGATGCGGCGCGATTGCCGGACGGTCACCTGCATCCGTTGGACGGTCAGTCGCGATCGCCGGACAGTCGTCGGCAAACGCCGGACGCTCGGGCGGGATTGTCAAAAACCACGGCGGGGTCTCCCAAAACCAAGGCGGGATAGCCGGAAACCAAAACGCAGGAGCCGGAAGCCCGCGCGCAGTCGCCGGAAGCCAATCGACATTAGCCGGAAGTTCTCGCGCACAGCACTTTACGCAAAACTCACCAAAACAACCCGGAAAAGCCCCCGTAGAATGTTCCACGTTCCACGGATGGCCGTTCCACCAACAAAAACAACAAACAAAACACACATCATGAACAAACGCCTCGCCGCCAAACTCGACATGTTTCGCTCCATCCGCGACCTCCGCACCGGGCCCAACGTAGCCCTCATCGGCACCATCGCCGCCCTGAACGACGGCTTTACCGCCCACACCGCCTCCATCTCCATGATCGAGTCCCTCGACCTCGCCCGCGCCGGATTTGCTTCTGGAGGAGCCGCCGTCAAAAACCTCGCCCGCACCCAGCTCGAACTCACCCTCTCCGAAGTGGACGGCATCGTCACCGCCTTCGCCGCCGCCACTTCCGCCGCCGACCTCCTCGCCCAGGTAAACCGCGAAATCAGCGACATCGAAGCCATGCCCGACGAAACCCTGCGCGTCCACGCCTCATTCCTAATAGGCAAAATCGCCGAGCCCGGCCAGCCCGCCGCGCTCCTCCCCTACGGCCTCAGCCCCGCCAAAGCCACGCTCCTCGGCCAGCGCTACACGACATTCCACGGCCTCATCAACCTCCCCGACGAACGCGCCCAGCAAGAAAGCGCCTACATCCAGCTCATCGAAGCCCAGTTCGACTCCGCCGACCTGCGCCTCGACCTCATCATGGACAAACTCATGCGCCAATTCCGCGAAACCCAACCCGCCCTTTTCCTAATTTACAAAGAAGCCCGAGTCATCAACGACGCCGCCGCCGGAGTCGGCAGCGGTGGGAGTGGAGGCGGCGGTGGTGGTGGAAGCAGTTCCAGCAGCGGGGAGTCGTCGTCGAGCAGCGAATCGAGCAGTAGTAGTTCGTAGAAAGGGACGACGGCGAATGAACAAATCACGTATGAGCAAATCACGTGATTTGCCATGGTGCGCACGGGCTGAAAGCCCAAAATGTAATAGCCCAGGCAGCGCGAGCTTGCCGCGTGAGGGCTGTAAGGCCCTTTTACGCGGGAACGAGCGAGGCCTG
>JAYSTZ010000025.1:0-2147 GCA_043719365.1 Verrucomicrobiaceae bacterium
GGCGTCAAAAACCACGGGCTTTTCGAGCGCCTCATTTCCGCCCGCCTGCTTCAAGTCTTCCGTCATGCTGTAGTTCACATTCCGCTCAAAAGCGACGAGCCTTGCCTTGCCCAATTGGTACCGATGCGTCTGCACATGTGCGCTTTGCGGGACAACGATCGGCGGCGGCACGGGTAGGGCTGGAATGGTGCCCGCTGTCGCATTGGCGGCGGCCATTGGCTCGGAGGCCCGGAGCTTTCCGTGCCCGTCGAAAAGTCCCGGAGCGCTATCGCAGAGCAAAGTCCGCTCGGGTTTCTTCCACTCTTCGATCGCTCGTGATTCTCCATCGGTGAGCGCCCAGCTTTGCGGAAGCACCAAGGTGGAAACGCCTTTCAATCCTCCCTTTTCGATCTGCTCGCTGCTGATGAATTGCGGCGAGTAGCCGAGGTCTTGCAGTCCTTCGATCCACGCGTGGCGCACTTTGGCGTGCTTGTTGTGAGTGGCCTCGTAGCTGGAAAACCGCCGCAGCCAGGTCGATCCGTCTTCAGTGCTCTCCATCAGCCACGCGACCTGAATGCTCGCCTGACTGTAGTGAATTGCAACGGGATCAACCTCGCGTTTTGCCCGCAAAAAGAGGCGCGCCACGGGCGTCGTGAGCTCTTTGTAGATTGGAACCATCGCCTTCGCCCGAGGCGTGAGCGGGTATTCGGGCGATGCCCAATCCACGCAATCCTCGCTCCACCAAACGATGCAGCCTTTGTCCCCGAGCAGGAGCAGATGCCAGAGTTTGCGCTGCGCCTCGCGCGGATTTCCGAGCGATGTCGTACTCAGCATCAGCTTGCCGGGCATGAATGAGCCGAAGATCTCCCGCGCATCGGCGATGTCGTAGGGCTCCACCCAATCGAGCACTTGCGAGAGCCTCCACAAGTCATACCCGCCAAACGCCGACGGCATCTGCGTTCCCTCGATTCCCACGGGCGTGACAGGATCGCCGGCTCGTGCTGTTTTGCGTAAATCATCGAGCATCTCCGCGAGCGAGATATCCATGTAGGTGCGATGATCCGCCCAAGGTGAAAAGTTCCACGCGAGCGGCTTTTTCCGGGCACTCTCGGTTAAGAACTTTGTCTGCTGCACCGCCTGCCAGTCGGGATTGCCGCGAGGGATGGCGTCGCCGCTGGCCATCCGGTTTTTGATCTGGTCGGTCGTAAACGGCTTCACTTCGTCCCAACTCGCGAACTTTGTGTCCCATTGGGCGTTGAGGACGTCGAGTGTCGGATACTGCGTTTGCAGCCATTTGCGGAAACCGGCGAGCGCGAGCGGGTGGAAGTCGTAATCGAACGGATTCGCCGACATCGTCGTGGAAAGCTCGTCGCGGATGTCGTAAAGGAGCGGCTTGTGGGGCGCGTTCTTTTTCACGAGAGCGCTCATCTCGCTCCGCGCCCACTCGCGCCACTTCGGATCGTCAAATGAGTATTCGCGGACGAGGCCCGCTTCATCGCGTTTGTCCCTCCACGAGGTGACAAGTTTGTCCCAATCGCGGACGTTGCTGTTCCATTTCAGACACAGCCCTTTGTTCACCATATTCTCCACGTAATACGGCATTCCTGCATCGAGCAACGGCTGCACAGGCCCGTCACCATGAACCATCGCCGCCTGCACTCCCATCTCGCGCATTCGCTGCCAGAAAAGCGGAAGCTTATCCGGCTTTTTGTAGGCGGAATCGCCCACCCACATGATAACGCGATACTCGTCCCAAGTCTTCAACGCTGCGTTTTGCGCAAACGCGGAGTGGACGATTGTTCCGAGAATAAAGGCGAAGAGGTGACGCATTTCAAATGCTTAGCCGGAACAAGTGGCTTTGTCGCGAAAAAGAAAGACCCCGGCTCCTTTCGAAGCCGGGGTCTTTGAATTCTGTTTCTGGCGTTTCGTCCGACTACTTGGCTTCAGGAGCCGGAGCAGGTGCCGGTGCTGGTGCTGGCGCGGCCGGAGTTGCGGCCGGAGGAGCCGGCGCTGGGGCTGGAGCGGCATCTGCAGGTGCATTGATGACTTCGTCCACCTCTGGCTTCTTGCCCGCGTCGATCTTCGCCTTGGCGGCGTCCGCAGCGGCATCGATCTTGGCACCAGTCCCGGTCGCTGCATTTTTCACGGCCTCGCCAGCGGCTGCTCCG
>JAYSTZ010000241.1:0-1775 GCA_043719365.1 Verrucomicrobiaceae bacterium
TCGCGGAGACCCGTCGAGCGGCAAAAGTCATAAACCTTCGCCAACCCGAAGCACAGAAGCAGCGGTCGAACGAGGGCGAATGCGATGTCAATGAGTATGCCAACGATCTTACCTAGCGGCAGAAAGGTCATGAAGAAGCCGACACCGGCGGCAGTCGCGGCCGCTTTCGACGGTTGGTCAGCGATATACTGATTCGGCCATGGGAGGGATTCTTTTTTCCCGCTCTCGCGATCCGCAGAAGATGTTTTGTTGTGCATGCAAACGAATCGTTCGCCCGGCACACTTGCGCGTATCAAAACGAAAATTTCTTATGAAAGCGCGACTCGCTTGTGGAATGGACAGCAAGTGCCGGTCAGCGCAAAAGACTTTAGATTTCGTTTCCCTCACAACGCCGAGCCCCGCTTTTTTCGCGTCATCGAGGCAATCGAGAAATGGACTCTTCGGTTCATGTTCATGGATCGGATCATCAAACCATTCCAACGAACAAAAATCCGCATGCGCAGACATCCAGCCCGCCTTCCCGCCGCGATAAGATTCTTGTATGAATAAATTCACATTCGACGGTTCCTGGAACGAAATCAAAGGCAAGCTTCGCCAGAAGTACGGCCAACTCACGGACGACGATCTTCAGTTTGCCGAAGGCAAAGGTGAAGAATTCCTCGGCCGTCTTCAGTCGCGACTCGGCGTTGGTGCGGACCAACTTCACAAGTCGCTGAACGAAATCAAAGCCGAAGTGGAAAAGACCGCCGGCACAGTTCATGGCAAATACGAAGCGGCCAAAGCAAAGGTCTCTGAAGTTGCCCATGATGTATCCGCCAAAGTCTCGGAGGTAGCCGCCGACCTCAAAAGCGGTGCCGCCGAGCAGGCCGAGCACCTCAAACACAAGGCCGCAGAGGTTTACGACGACGCACGCGAAAAAGTCCGCACTTGGGAAAAAGAAGGTGCGGAATACGTTCGCGAACAGCCGCGCACCGTTGTCCTGACGGCGCTTCTGGCGGGATTCGTGATCGGTTTCCTTGCACGGCGTTAATCCACTCCAACTTCACTAAACTGCAAACGGCGGACGATCCAATCGTCCGCCGTTTGTGCGTTTTTGCGAACGGCGAGACGGGGTACGGACCGCCAGCTTTTCCCCGCAGACGACCGATTGCCGGTCTAATTCGCCGCGAAACTCTCCGGCAGATAGGGTTTGTTCGTGCGCATCAGCGAGCGGATTTCCATCGGCGTCAACTGGCGATCGGAGACAAAGAGCTCATCCATCTCTCCGCGAAAACCTTTTTCATCCGCCGAGCTGCCGAGCATGATTGCGTCAGGCGCAAACACCGGAAACGCGGCCCCTTTGCGGAGAGGATACCTGCCGCTCAGCGCGTCCAGCCGGCCGTCCACGTAGAGTCGCGCCTGCCATTTACCCGCGGGCTTTCCGGCTGCGCCCGGTCCGGCCGTAATCACCGCCGCAACGTGATGCCATCGTCCATCGCGCAGCGGCGTGCTCGCCACTGCGTAGCCGCGCGAATTTGCGATTCGCAGCGCCCCCTGTGAACCGTCCGCAGGGCTGCGATTCCATCCGAGTTCCACGGCACCGAACCGCGCAAACGTCCCGCCATCGGTAGCGCTCGCATCCTCCGACAGACGTACCCAAAACGCCATCGTCTTCGCAGCGCGAAAGCCGAAGTCCGTAGTCGCAATCTGGGAGCCGGTATCGCTCGCAAATGAAAGGGCCTCGCTGAATTTTCCAGGAATCTGCGAGCCGCCGCGGACCGGCAGCACGACTGCTC
>JAYSTZ010000242.1:0-1775 GCA_043719365.1 Verrucomicrobiaceae bacterium
AAACGCTCGTGGGACAGCGGGGAGCCCGGCTTTCGGGTGGCGAACGTCAGCGCATCTCGCTGGCGCGGGCCTTCCTCAAAGACGCGCCGATCCTTGTGCTCGACGAACCGACCAGTTCGGTGGACGTCAGGACAGAAGGAGCGATCATGGAAGCCATGGAGAAGCTGATGCATGGCCGAACTACTTTCATGATCGCCCACCGCCTGAGCACGCTCGAGAAGTGCGACATGAGGCTGCACCTGGAAATGGGCGAGCTGGTCGCGGACTGAACCTCCCTTACACTGACTCGCCGGAGACCCGGCTGGCTGACTGTAAGTCGAACGCGATGATCCGTGCGCTTTCCACCACGCATCCGAACTGCGAACGCAGGTAGTATTCAAATTCTCGGTAGTAATCAAGCCACCAAAACGACGCCCAGATAAAGACGACAAACTCCGCTCCGTCCCGCCGCAGACGTTCCAATTCTGCGATGGCGGTGGCCGAATCAGCCGGATAACCTGCATACTCTCCGTTCTGCTCCAGGAATGGGAAGACACGATATCCATCCAGTGCTTGGCCAACTAGCATGCCGTCATCGACGACGATCAGAGGACTGGGCTTCGGGATGGCACTGGTAATCTCCTGAACGAGCGGGGGTAACTCCCCCAGCCAGCGTTGCGGTTCCATTTTGGCAAAAGCAATCGAGGGCGCGTAATACCTGCTCTTGCGTTCAATGACTTCCGCGAGGTCTTCCCGGCCGCGCTCCCGAAGCGGGGCCACCAGTTCTTCATAGCACGCGAGTGCGTAGTTATTACTCAGCGCAAGGTCGCCGAGCATATCCGGAGTGACGTCCCGCATTGGGAACGCGCGGCAATCATCCAATTTTCCCAACGCGAGCAGCGCGGTCATGGTTCGCAGGCATTTTTCGCAACGGCCGCAATTCAAGTCCTCCGTTGGATTGCCAAAGCAAACGCGCAGGTTTTGCAGACCGGCATCCCAGTCGGCCACGTATCTGGTCTTTTCTAAACGCGACAAATGAGCGCTCTCGTGAACGATCTGGAGGCGCGAGTTGCTGAAGTATTGATCAGTTAGCGGGTGGGAGCCCCAGGGAGCCAGAGTGCTTGCATTATAGGTGGAAGCTATGCAAGTGCGGGTAATTCGTTTCGCAAACAGATGAGTCACCGCGGCCAAGACGCCGCCGTGCCATTGCTGCACGTAGAAATGCACGTCAGGATTGAGGACCACAAAATTTGTGAGTACCGGAATCACCGTCACTCCGGCATCCTCAGCAATGGTGGCGACCGCTCTTTTCATTCGTTCCAGGCGGGTATCTTGATTGCCAAAGCCCCCGAGATCGAAACCCTCGATCAGAAATCCATCCTGAATGGCATCTGGATGGTCTCGCGGATAATAGAGCCGGTTGAGCCGGAGCATCGCCAAAGAATCAATGCCACCTGAAAGCAGCATGGCTGTCCGGGGCTTCTTTGCCGGATAACGCGACTTAAAACCTTCTTCCGGCTCAAGGACGACAGGCGGGTGCGGAATGCCGCGCCACTGCCGGAAGATTTCCATGACGAACCCCAGACCGTCTGCCAACCGCGGACAAAGGTCTCCCGGAACCGTCACGCGACGTTCCCCAAAGACCAAGGCGGGCAGGGCGCAAGCCGCCACGAAAGCATCGTAGTCGAGTACCAACGCCTCAGCGAACTCGCTGCTCGTCTCAACAAATAGTGTCTTGGCAGGCCGTTGAATCTCTTCCCAAGTCGTTGTGACTTCAACGCGCGTCCTGTCCGCAA
>JAYSTZ010000243.1:0-1772 GCA_043719365.1 Verrucomicrobiaceae bacterium
GCGCGAGATCGGGAACCAGCCCTTGCCTTCAATCTCGTACCGCAGCGGCTTCACAGCAGACTCGCCTGCTTGTCCGCATCGCCCAGCGCCGCCGCTGCCTTCACCGCATCGGCCCGCGCCATTGGCAGGTTGAGCCGGTCGCCGCGCAATATCTCGGCGACGGTGATCACCTGCAATCGGTCGTCCTCGCGGTTGAGCAGCGGGTGCTTGTATTTGCCCGCCGCTGCGATCTCGTCGCGCATCGCCTTGGTCGGCATGTCCATCGTGATGAGGAAGCCGAACTCGGCCTTTTCGCGCTGGCGGTCGCTGTTGAGCGTGGCCAGCGTGGCGCGGTTCGATCCGCCCGACTTGACCTGGAAGATCGCCTTGCCGTTAGTGTCCTTGTCGATCAGGAAATAGGCGATGCCGTCGATCCCGCCGTCGGCGCCCTTCTTCTCGTTGATCCGCGCCTGATTGTTCGACCAGGTCAGCACCGCCCACTTCTCGAACTCCTTGCGAGTCTTGTCGTCCTTGCGGTTGGCGAGCGCGACGGCGGAGGCGAGGTCGCGCGGGACGCCGTCGAGCAGGATGTTCGCCTCGATCGCCGGCCAGTCAGCGGGATATTTGTCGGCGAGCCGCTTGAGGATCAGCGAGATCGACTGATAGGTGATGTCGATCCCGATCCACTGGCGGCCGAGCCGCTGGGCCACCGCGACAGTGGTGCCACATCCGCAATAGGCGTCGAGCACGACATCGCCTTCGTTCGACGATGCCTTGATGATGCGCTCGAGTAAGCCTTCGGGTTTTTGAGTTTCATAGCCCAGTCGCTCTTGGTCACGTGGCGAAAGCCATCTGACGTCAGCATCTATTCCCTCTTTGCTTCGAAAAACGGAGCCTTCGGTGTAAGGTTGAAAAGTCCCCAGCGATGACGCGGCTGCGCCGTCTCTTTCCGTGATCGTGCGCTCGTACATTGGCCAAGCCGCACCAGGCTCCAAAGTGATGAATCCTGTATCGAAAAGATAGTCAAGTTTCTGATGCTGTGTCAGTCCTGATGGATCGAATTCAATTTCGTCCCATATTTTCCCGGGTATCGCCCAGTGTCGATTTTTCAACGTGGGGTTTATACCCTTCCAAGGAAGACCGGATTCTCCATTTCGAATTCCCGATCCCGTTAAGACATTTCCATAGTAATTTGTTTTGAATTGGTCCGGAGCGAATTCAAGAAAGTGCTCTCGAACGTGACCGAGCATGTAGGGCCGCTTAGGGCTAGTCCAAGTGTAGCTCCCTGATTTCGTATAAAAGAAAATTGTGTCGTGGATCGGTGCCCAGCGGTTTGCTTTGTTATGCGAACCAGTGCGACGCCAGGCAATTTCGCTTTTAAAATCCCCTCCCTGCCCGCAAAACACTGCGTCCAGCACCAGCTTGAGATAGTGCGAGGCGGTCGGGTCGCAGTGGAGGTAGAAGCTGCCGGTCGGTTTCAGCACGCGGTGGATTTCGACGATGCGCAGCGTCATGTGGACGATGTAGGCGAGCAGCGACCCGCGCTTCAGCCCCTTGTCCAGCCCCTTGATCAGCTCGACCGTTTGCTCGGTCAGGCGCGCATCGCCGGGCCTGGCGTTCTGCAGCCGGGCGATGTCGGTAATCCACTCGATCCCGGCGTCCGCTTCCGGCCCCCACTCCCACGTATCGACGAATGCCTGCGCCTGCGCCCGGTCCTCGCCGCCCTGGTTGTTGTAGATCTGGAAATAATTGCGCTTCGAATTGAACGGCGGGTCGATGTAGCAAAGGTCGAC
>JAYSTZ010000244.1:0-4051 GCA_043719365.1 Verrucomicrobiaceae bacterium
GCTGCTTCCGCCGAAAGTGAAAGCGGGGTCAAGCCCCCGCACTCCAAAGGCTGTCGCCACGCTCGGGAGCGCCAACGGACCAGCCGGATGATTCGGAAATGGGCAAGATTGCCGCCTAGCGGCAGCGACAATAATAGCGGTGGGTTTTACCCCACGGATCATCGGCATGGGCATGGACCACGTAGCGGTCGAACAAGACGGCGCACTGTTCAGAAACGGCACGCTCGTTGTGTGACCGCTACGCGGCCCATCCGCGTCCGCCGAACCGTGGGTTCCTCGTTCCTCGTCACCCACGGCTATTGTTGTCGCTGCGGCTACGCGGCAAGGCAGCCCGGAGGGCTGGCGGAGAGTAGCCGGGGGTTGAGCGAGTGTAACGAGCGATACCCCCGGTTCGGTGAAAAACGGGGAGCACCCCGGCAGGGGTGCCGGAGCGATGGCGATTGCGAAAAACTGTGGCGCGACTCCATCACCCCATCCGGGGTGCATCGCGCTGCGGCGCGGACCGGGGGTGTCGCTCGCTAGGCTCGCTTGACCCCCGGCTACGGTCCAGCAGCCCTCCGGGCTGAGGCGCTCGTTTTCGAGAGCAGCGTGTGAGTGCCGCGAGGTTTTGGAGTGCGGGGGCTTGACCCCGCTTTTCCTTTCATCGGGGTTTGTGTAGAGCGTCGAAGGAGTGTGACAGGCCATGCGCCTCATCATTGTCCTACATTCGCCGCTGCTTCCGCCGAAAGTAAAAGCGGGGTCAAGCCTCCGCACTCCAAAGGCTGTCGCCACACTCAATGCGCCATCGTGCAAGACGGACGTTTTCATTATGGCTAAATCTGTGCGCAGCGGATGCGTCATTTCAGAATGAATCAAACCAACTCTCATCGACTGTTACTTTTTCGATCAACTCGGTTTGTACGCCGAGTTTTAGTTCCTTCAGCTTGAGTGCAAGCGCATCTCCATCAACGAGGTCTATAGGCGGTGCGCCGTCGCGAGTAGCTTCTTTTGCGGCGTCTCGGGAGAATGTGCCCGTCGTAATGAAAAGCCCTTTGTCTGCACGACCAACCATTGCGCCTCGGAAATCCCGAATATGACTGGCGGAAATCGTTCCTTTGTGTCGCTTGCACTGGAACACGACGTGGAAGCTCATGAAGCCATGAAGTTTCGCGATTCCTTTGCCATCAATGCCCCCATCGCCCGTGCGCCCAGTCACTTCAACTTGGATAAATCCGGACTCACGGAGGAGTCTCTGCGTCAGTCGCTCAAATGCGGCGGGATCGAGCTTCTTCGTTAGGATTCCATGCAGTTGCGATTGCCACTTTTCTTCCAGTTCTTCGGGAAGTTCTGAATCCAGTTTCGGGACGGCTGTTTTCTTTGATGGTCGAGAGTTAGAGCGAACAAACTGAACGATTTGTTTCGGGTCAATCTCACTATTTTCGCCAAGTTTTGTAAGTGACCACACGCCGCGCACCGAGTTTTCGATAAGGCCGAACTTCTTGAGGTAAGTTCGCGCCCAAGCTAGCCGATATTCGATTTCCGTTCCGCTATCAGTCTCGGGATCATGAAGTAACTCGGTAACTGACGCCGGCAGCTTCATGGTGTCGATTACCGTTGTCGCGATTTCCCCAATCGACCCCGATCCGCCGAGTTGCCGAAGGGCATCGATTACAGGCTTCATCAGTCGATCGTATGCAGGGACTTGCTTCATAGAATCGACCTACACATCCAACCGCGCGTTCAGCGCATTGTCCTCGATGAACTGCCTTCTCGGCTCCACGACATCGCCCATCAGGATGGTGAACATTTTGTCGGCTTCGACGGCGTTGTCTTCGTTGAGGTCCACTTTCATCATTCGGCGTTTTTCCGGGTTCATGGTGGTCTCGAAGAGCTCTTTGGCGTTCATTTCTCCCAAGCCTTTAAAGCGCGAAATCGAGAGGCCGCGTTTGCCGATTTCGAGCACCTTGTTGAGGATGTCCGGGATGGCGAAGAGCTGGTGCTTGATGGCTTTTTCGCCTTCGCCTTCGGTGAGCTCGAAGATCGGTTTGTCGCTGTTGCTGTATTGCTCGATTTTGAGTCCCTTCTTCGCGAGTTCGCTGATGAACTTTTCAATGGCGGGCGTCTCGTAGAGCTCTACGAGGCGGGCGCGGCGGCGTGGGCCTTCTTCCTTCTTTGCACGCTTCGCAGTCGGCGCGGCGGCTTCGGCGGGGACGACGGGTGTGCCGTCGGGGTTCGTGAGGTCGAGGATTGGCTCGGGTTCGGGCTCGAAGAGTCCGAGTTCCGGATCGCTTTCGTGGAAAGCGCGCACGGCTGTGTGGTCGGTGAAGAACTGCGTGGTGTCCACATTGCCTTCGCGAACGCGGACGAGATACTCGGGCAGTTTTCCGGCGGCGTTGCGGGCGTTGAGATATTCCTCGAAGTCAGCTCCGTGGCGGCGCATGGCGTCGGCAAAACGGGAGAGTCGGTCGAGCAATGTGAGCAGCTCTTTCAGCGCGGCGACGGGCACTTCGCGTCCGTCGGCGAGGTTCTTTAGTTTCACTTCCTCGGCTCCGAGTTGGATGAGCATTTTGTTCAGCGCGGCGTCGTCATCGACGTACTGCTCCTTCTTTTTGCGGGTGATCTTATAGAGCGGCGGGCAGGCGATGTAGATTTTGCCGGCGCGCACGAGTTCGGGCATCTGGCGATAGAAGAACGTGAGCAGCAGGGTGCGAATGTGCGAACCGTCAACGTCGGCATCGGTCATGATGATGATGCGGCCGTAGCGGAGCTTCTCCATTTTGAACGTCCACTCTTGGTCGCCGGAGCCGGTGTTGCTGCCGATTCCCGTGCCGATGGCGGTGATGAGAGTCTGGATTTCCGTGTTTTGCAGCACTTTATCGAGACGCGCTTTCTCCACGTTGATGATCTTTCCTTTGATGGGCAGGATCGCCTGATAACGCCGGTCGCGCCCCTGCTTCGCGGAGCCGCCTGCGGAGTCACCCTCGACCACGTACAGCTCGGTGAGCTCCGGATCGCGCTCGGAGCAGTCGGCGAGTTTGCCGGGCAGTCCGCCGCCGGTGAGCGCCGATTTGCGAACGGTCTCGCGGGCCTTGCGTGCAGCCTCTCGGGCGCGGGCGGCCATGAGGCATTTATCAATGATGCGCTTTGCGACATTCGGGTTCTGGTCGAAATGCAGCATCAGCCCCTCGTAAGTCGCCGAGCCCACGATGCTCTCCACTTCTGGCGAGATGAGTTTCACCTTCGTCTGGCTCTCGAACTTCGGGTCGGGATGCTTGATCGAAACCACCGCCGCAATGCCTTCCAGCACGTCGGGGCCGGAGATGGCCGGGTCTTTGTCTTTCAGTAAATTGTTGCTCTTCGCGTATTGATTCACTGCGCGAGTGAGCGAGCCACGGAAACCGCTGCTGTGTGTTCCGCCGTCCGCATTTGGAATGGCGTTTGTGAAGCACAGAAGCTGGTCGTTATACGTGTCCACATAAACGAGCACGATCTCCACGAGAATCTTGTCGCGCCCGCCTTTGATTGTGATCGGCTTGGGAATCACTTTCTCTTTGTTCTGCGAGAGCGATTCCACGAATTCCTCAATGCCGCGAACATGCTGAATGATCTCCGGGTGCATCCCCTCCACGCGCTCGTCGATGAAGTTGAAAATGAGCGGGGCATTGATGTATGCAAGCTCGTGGAGCCGATGACGGATGCGCTCCGTCTTGTATTCCGTCGTCTCTTTGAAAATCAGCGAGTCCGGCATGAACGTGATTTTCGTCCCCGTGGTCTTCGCGCTTTTCAGGTCGCCGACGACCTCCAGTTTCTTCGTCGTCTTTCCCCGCTCAAAACCGATCGCATGAATCTTGCCGTCGCGATAAACCTCCACCTTAAACCACTCGGAAACCGCATTCACGCACTTCGCGCCGACGCCGTGCGTTCCGCCGGAATACTCGTAGTTACCCTGGCCGTATTTGCCGCCCGTGTGCAAGACCGTCAGCGCCACTTCCACGCCGGGCAGGCCCGAGTCTTTGTTGATGTCCACCGGAATCCCGCGTCCGTTGTCCTTTATCGAAATGGACCCATCCGT
>JAYSTZ010000245.1:0-1763 GCA_043719365.1 Verrucomicrobiaceae bacterium
TTTGGATATGTAGTCCCACTGGCATTCGTCACAAAGTTGGAGCGACGGGACGAGGATGTGCCGAGACGTTGAATTGAGCTATTTCGCCGAAGCAAAACCCGGCTTCGAACCGGGACCTTCGCGCATTGCGCGGTGCTCTTACCATGTAGTCCCGACGGGCATTCCCGTCGCAAAGTGATGAACGGCGACAAAAGGTGGAGAAACATTTTGCTCGGCGCAGGGTTTTCACCTGCACACCGCCGAAGCGGCACCGAGTCCGATGTAGTTCCTCCGGCATTCGCCGTTCAGAAAAAACGTAATCCAATCAATCGAGCCAGTTTTCCGTTTTGAGTCCCGGCACCTGTGCAAAATCGCTCGCATTTGCAGTCAGTAGGGTCGCATCGTTCACGAGCGCAATGGCGGCGATCTTGAGGTCCATCGTCCCGATGCGAATCTTCGCTCGTTGGAGCCGCTCAAATCTCGCAGCCGCAGCTTCGTCAAACGGCGCGATTTCGAATTCGCCGAGATATCCGAACAACGCGGTGAGGCGCTCATATGCTGCAACTTGCTCTTTCGCCGAACGGGTTCTTCGGATGACTAAAAGCCATCCACGCATCTGCTCCTCCACGGTCACCGGAGTGATTGCGAATGCTCCGATTGAATCGTTCATTCGGTCGAACAAGCGGTCACGCCTATCGTCCCGTCCATACTTCAGGATCGAGACATGGTCCGTATCGAGAATGTACACTACTTTCTACGCCGACTCGCGGCGCGGACACGACGCCCCGCGGCATCGATTTTCTCCATGACTTTATCCTCTTCGAACATCCCGACGACCTTTCGCCAATCCTTACCCGCATTGCGGGAGCGATCGGCTAGAAGCGTGCTTACCGTGGCCTCGAGTTCGGTGACTCGCTTTTCTAATGCGGTGACTGACATGGGCTGAAATTACCATCTTACGCCAAACGCAACAAGTGGTGATTAATTGGATGATTTCAAAGAACAATGAGCAGCAACTCCAGGCCACCGCCCGCCCCGGCGATGACTCGTGGTCACCGCCGGGGACGCACTTTTTCTAAAGCGCGATTTTCTCGATTTCGCCGACCCAGTGGGCTGGCGAAAGTTCACCGTTTGCAAACGCCGTGATGATCTCCCACACCGAGTCGCCGAAGCCACCGATGTTCAGGATGTCCTCGCGCTCGTTTGCCTGGGTCGTCCCGGTCGGCTGGATGTCCAGACACACGAGGCGCGCACGCGGGTTGCGCTGCTTGAAGATCGACCACTGCCGCATCGTTTCCGTCGCGGGTGCCCCATTGAATCGTCCGTAGTTCGGCGAATCCATCCACGACTCGTTGTCGGAGACGTAGATGATCAGGTCGCCGTCCGCTTTCATCCGGTTCAACTCCGCCAGCGGTGCGGAACAATTTGTCCTGCCGGCAGGCAGCGCGGCGAGTTTCTCCGCGTTGGTCATGATCGTATCGCGAGCGTTGAGGCGAACGTTCACGGCCTTGCTTTCGAAAGGCAGCACGTTTCCATCCTCCGCACGCCGCTGCACTGTGGCTGCGACGAGCGCGGCGATGTCGATGCAGCGGACTTTCGATGTCGAGCCTTTGCGCTCGCCGGTAATCGCCGAGTGCATCGAGCCCGAAATGTCTGGAAAAACCCACACCTTCCCGGCAAATCGCGGCACATTTTCCGTCGCGATTTCCAGCGCATCTTGCAGCGCATTCGTCACGACTGTCGGGATACCGCGGTCCGCGTTCCGATACGCCGCCAGGAGCTGA
>JAYSTZ010000246.1:0-26541 GCA_043719365.1 Verrucomicrobiaceae bacterium
ATGACAAATCACTATGCCGCGACCGCTCATTCTATCGATCCGCGCCCAAGTCCGGATCTCAAACTCAGGAGGCTATGAGGTTGGAAAAAGGTCGCGAACCTCTTCACCACAGAAATCCTTGCTGTGCTCCAGCCGTGATTCCGAGGGGCTGCGCACTCGTGCCGAATGCCTCGGGCGGAGTCGAGACACGGGGGAAATGAAGGCCCTACTCTTCCTATGCGACGATCTTTTCGCCGGACGAATCCTCTGCGGGACTCATGACCGTCCCCTCTTCGGATAGCGCGGAGATGATGGCCAGCGATTCCGTGTAGCGAGAATTGGATTCGCGGAGGCGACGCCCCAATATCTCCAAGACTGCCATGTTGAGCTTAAAAGCAGCGACCGGAGATTCAGCAGCGAAGCGTTGCATGAGTCCGACGGATATTCGCATGGCGGTGCAATCTTCCACGGCTGTCACGTCTGCGCTCCGCGGGTCGCTATCGACGAGAACGAGTTCGCCAAAGAATTCCCCGGCGCGGAGCGTGCAAAGGCGGACATCGGCGCTTTCCTTTGAGTGGAGAATCACGTCGGCGCTTCCCTCGGCGATGAGATACATGGCGTTTTCGACCTCGCCCTGCCGGACAATGGCCTGACCGGCGGCAAAGACTGTCGGCTCCGCGAGCTCCAGAAGAGCGGCGAGTTCGGCATCCTCGAAGTTTCGAAAGACGGAACATACCTTAAGTTTATCGTGAACGGGATGGCGTGTGCTCATGTGTTTGGGCACTGTCTTAGCAAGACTGATACCGCATTTAATTCTGAACACTGGCCAAACAAGACTGAAGCCCCCCTACCCTGTGCGGATCATCGCGGAGACGGACGACATTCTCGTCGTGGACAAGCCGCCGTTTATGCAGGCCCATCCGAGCAAGCCGTCCGATACTGCGACGCTCTGGGACGAATTGCGCGGACTGCTCGCTTACGAGATCGCGAACGGCGGGCAGGTCAGCATCATCAATCGCCTCGACCGCGAAACCAGCGGGCTCACTCTCATCGCGAAGCACACGGCGGCGGCGCGGGAATTTCATCAGCGAATGGAGCGGCGCGAAATCTCGAAAGCCTACGACGCAATCGCCTTTGGCTGGCCGGCGGAGGACGAATGGACGGTTTCAGCCCCGCTTTTGCGGCAGGGCACGGTTCGGGACAGTCGCGTGTGGGTGAAACAGTGCGTCCATCCCGATGGCGCATCGGCGGTGACGGGCTTTCGCGTGACCCGGCGATTTGAGAGCGCGGGCGCAAAGTACTCGCTCATACGGGCCACTCCGGCGACCGGCAGGATGCACCAAATCCGCGTCCATCTCGCACACAGCGGTCACGCCATCGTGGGGGACAAACTATACGGACCCTCCGAGGATTGCTATCTGGAGTTCATCGAAACAGGATGGACATCTGCGCTGCAAGCCCGACTGGTTCTGCCTCGACAGGCGTTGCACAGCGCCGAGCTCTTCACTCCCGGCTACCATTGGTCGTCGCCCATGCCGCCGGATTTGTGCGCGGCATTCGCAGCTTGAAACAAAAACGCAGCCCCGCAAGTCTCAGCCATGCCACGACTCATCGCCCTTTTGGGACTATTCGTTTTCATCGGCCTCGCATGGCTGCTCTCCAACAACCGCCGTCGATTCCCATGGCGCACCGTGCTGGCAGGGCTGGCGCTCCAGTTTGTCTGCGCACTGTTCGTGCTTGGAACACAGCCGGGCATGGCGCTTTTTGAAGGCGCGCGGTCAGCGGTGGGGCACCTCAACGAGTGCTCGGATGAAGGCGCGAAACTCGTCTTCGGTCCCCTCGCCCAGCAACCGCTCCTTGGTTCCGCATTCGGTGGAGCAAACGCGTTCGTCTTCGCGATCAATATTTCGGCCACCATCATCTTCATCGCGGCCCTTTCTGCGCTCCTTTACCATTGGGGAATCCTTCAGCGCGTCGTACATGTGATGGCCGTTGTCATGCAGCGAATCATGGGCACCAGCGGAAGCGAGAGCCTCGCCGCTGCGAGCAATATATTCCTCGGCCAAACAGAAGCCGCCCTTATCGTGAAGCCCTACATTGCCGGTATGACCCGCAGCGAAATCATGGCACTCATGACCGCCGGAATGGCGACCATCGCAACCGGCGTAATGGTGGTTTACGGAGGAAAAGACATCGGCATGAATGCCGGCCACATTCTCACGGCATCCGTCCTCAGCGCGCCCGCCGCCCTCCTCGTGGCGAAAATCATGTTCCCCGAAACCGACGAAAGCGAATCCGGCTCGGGAGCGAAGATCTCGTTGGAAAAGGTCGATCAAAACAGCATCGACGCCCTTTGTCGCGGGACAAGCGAGGGCGTCACCATGGCGATCAATGTCATGGCGATGCTCATCGCATTTACCGCCGCAGTGGCTCTGCTGAACATGTGCATCGGCGGCGTTCACTGGCTTCTTGCTGGGTGCCCGGAAGGGTTTCACGGCATCACATTGCAAACGATGCTGGGCAAAGCCAACGCACCTTTCGCATGGCTCATGGGCATCCCGTGGCGAGACTGCGAAGTCGTCGGGCAGGCCCTCGGCGAGCGGGTCGTGCTGAACGAATTCGTCGGCTACCTCTCGCTTTCCAACAACAAAGCGAATCTCGATCCCCGCTCCATCACCGTCGCAACCTACGCCCTTTGCGGTTTTGCAAACTTCGCCAGCATCGGCATCCAAATCGGCGGCATTAGCGCGCTGGCACCCAATCGCCGCGGCGACCTGGCAAAGCTCGGCATTCGCGCAATGATCGCCGGACTCCTTGCGTGCTATATCACTGCCACGGTCGTCGGCATCATTCTCCCGGCATAATGCTCACGCAGCAGAAGGGAACTTTTCTTTCAACACGCGCTTCACCGAGTGAAGCGTCGAAGTGATGAACATCGCGACCGTGCTCACGATGTGAAGGTAGTCCGCGTCCTCCAGGCGAACTTTTCCCCCCACGGCAAACCGACGGCGAATCTCGCTTACTTTTGCAGCGGGTTCGGCGTTTTCGCCTTCCGGTATTTCGAGGGAAACCAGACTGAATGCGAGTTCGCCCTCGTACGTGACATCCTCCTCGCTCACCACACCTCCGCGAGCGCCGAGGCAGATCCCCGCCTTGGTTAGCGCGAAAATGCTCCCGGCCAGCGGAGTGGAAACGCCGAACTCCTTCGAGAGACTTTCAATTTTTGAAACCATGCTCTTCTCGAGAAAAGCGGTTCGTTCCTCGGTCAGAATCGAACGAAGACGCGACTGTTCTTGCGGCGAGCCGTAACGCCATTCCGCCACTGCGCAGAAAGTGCGGATGTCTTCGAGAAATGGCACGACCAGCCCGAGGGCCTCGCTGATGACCGTTTTCAACAAATAGTTCTCCGTCTCGGTCTTTGCCTCCGCAAATCCGCGATGGAATTGCTCCGAAGGACGGCAGCGGACACTCTTCACGAGTTCATTGTATTTTTCCGGGGCGGCGGCTCTGACCCCGGCCACGAGGCAGGCTGCAATGTCGAAGCCACGCTGACAGGCAGCGAGATAGCGCTGTCCGATCTCGTTGAGATTGAGCGTCTGAGGCTCGGGTGGATTGACTTCGGTAATCGACGGTGTGTTGGGATCGCGCATGGGCTGATGTCCAGCCATAGCAGAGCCCGTGCGAGGACTGCGGAAACGTGATTGTTATATAAACCCGAGATACTCCGACTACGGGCAGGGAACATGCTTTCTGCTCTGGTCACCATGCCAAATAGGAAACCGCCAGCCGTTCCACGTCGCAAGAAATCCAACACGAAGCCCCCGGTGTTAAAAAGGTCCGTAACGGATCTTTTTGAGCTTCAAGCGCTCGAAGACCGTCTTCTTTTCTCAGCGAACACAGGTGCCCCCGACGTCAATCAGGCGCTGCTCGCATCCGCGCTCGCCGGACTGTCGGCCAAACTCGACACGATTGTGGACTTTGGCTCAAAGGTGGAAGGCTTCGCCGACCTCGCGAAGACGATTCCCGGAATCGGAGAATCGCTAGGCGGACTGCTCGATTTCGCGGGTTCCAAAGGAGACGCGGGCACGCTCTTCGACGACGTGTTCACGCCGGTGAAGGGCTATCTGGATGCGGCGTCCGGCATTAAGGCATCGGATGTCAGCGCCAAGCTTTCGTCGCTCGGTTTCAGCAATGTGAGCGGCGGCTTCTACAGCGCGACGAGCGAGTTTGAATGGGAGTTCACCCTCCACAAATCAGCGACCCGCCAGTTCAACCTCGCATCCGGCGTGGATTTCGCAGCCGGCGGCTTCACCGTCGCGCCGGTCAATGCCGATGTCACCGGCACATTCGACATCACGATTTCGTTCGGCGCAAAATCAGACGGTACAGGATTCTTCATCACAGTGCCCGATCTCGATCTCGGACTCTCGGTGAAAGCGGCGGACCTTGGGTTCAACATCAAGTTTGCCGACGGCGGCACGCTCGGTATCTCGGGCGGCTCCGTCGATGCAACGATTGGCGTTCAAAACATCTCGGCCAAGGGCGGCGCGAGAATGACTCCCGCAGACATCGCAAACGGTCTCGCTGCGGAGATTCCGTCGATTACCCCGATGGGAACCTTCGACGCAAACCTGCCGCTGAACCTGCTCGGCAAAGGACTCCCAACCGTCGAAGTTTCGGTGCCCGACGTTTTCGCCATCGGCGCGACGGCAAAGGCGAGTCTGAGCTTCCCGCTCACGGACACAACCGTCCAAGGCCAGATCCTCGGGCTGCTCGGAAAGGTCGAAACTTACGCCGGGGAAATTCTCGCAAGCCCCGCGCTGACCACAGACCTGCCAGTGCTGAACCAATCGGTGAACGACCTCGGTATCGGCGCGAGTCTCGAAGGAATGCTGAAGCTCCGCACCACCGCGGACACCTACTTCAAGTCGTCGCTGAACCCCGATTTCGACGGTCTGAAAGACGCCCTGCAACTCGACCTCGGAGCCATCGGCACCCTGCTCGGGCACTTCAACAGCATCGCCCGCAACTACGAACTCGATTTCGACCTCTCAAAGACGATCAATCTCGTCGATCAAGAGCTGAAGGGAATCACCGACGGCGCAGCGGCATACGGACTCGTTTTCCCGGATGCGATGAAAGTCGGCATCGACGCCACGGCGACGGCGAAATTTACGCTCGGCGTGGACCTCACAGATACAAATATCACCGGCTCCGACTTCTACGTGAAAATCGAAGAGCTTTCCGCCGGGGCGACCGTGAACGCCAGCGGCATCACACTCGGCCTCAACCTCGACGGGACTTCCGTGGGAATCAAAAACGGCAGCGTCACTTTGGAGGCGCTCGCAAAGTTCAGCATCAGCGACCCGAACCACGACGGCAAAATCACCGCCACCGAGATGAAGTCCGCCACGCTCGGCATCGACCCATCGGGCGTCCTCACGGCCAAGCTTCCATTCAACGTCGCCTCCACAAATTTCGGCGCGCTGCTCGTCACCGTGCCCGACGTATTCGCAGCGGGAGCGAAGCCGCAATTCGGATTCAGCTTCGACATCGATTCCAGCCTGCAAACGCTTATCCTCAACACCCTCGACACCGCGGATGGATTCGCCGCAACCATCATCGCGAATCCCGCGCTCACCACGACGCTTCCGCTCATCGACAAGTCCGTCGGCGAGATTCTGAACTCCAAGAACATCGAAGCGGCACTCCAGTTGCATGATGTCGCGGAGGACTATTTCAAGAGCGTCAAGGGCGCCGACCTCCCGACATTCATCGGACTCCTCGGCGCGCTGGAAGACCACGCCAAGAGCATTTCTGGAGCGTTCACTTCGTTCTACAATCAAGCCACGAAGACCCACGAACTCACTCTCGACCTCGCCGCAGCCGCGAGCATCAAAGGTCTGGAACTCCAGTTTGGACAGGAAGCCAAGGACGCAGGCCTCGACTTCACTGCGGGGCTAAAAGTGGACGTCGATGGCGAAGTCCACGCGAACATTACGCTCGGAATCGACCTTACCGACAAAACATTCACCTCCACGGATTTCTACGTAAAGTTCAACGACGTTGGCGCATCCGTCGATGTCCACACGACCGACATCAACCTCGGCATCGCGATGAACGGCAAGACCATCGGCATCGTCGGCGGCAGCGTGAATCTCGACATCGATGCGGCGTTCACATTCAGCGACCCGAACAAAGACGGCAAAATCGACGCCTCCGAAATCGGCAACGTCTCCGTAGGTGTCAGCCCCGTCGGTGTCCTCCAGTCAGAACTTCCGCTCAATATCATCGCCACCGGATTCCCGACGGTGCTCGTCGATATCGCCGATGTTTTCGCGAAGAACGCGGAGCCCGACATCACGCTCAAATACTATCTCACCGACCTCGCTTTGCAGCAGCAGGTGCTAGACACGCTCGGCAAGCTGACCGAGTACGCGAAAGTCATCACCGACAATTCGACGCTCAATACGAAGCTGCCGTTGATCGACAAATCCGTGCTCGATCTCATCACGACCGGAGACTTGAACGATTCGCTGAACTTCAAAGCGACCGCGGAGGAGTATTTTACTGCGTCACAAGTAGCGGACGTGAAGCCCGACTTGTTCGGCCTGCTCGACGCACTCAAGAGCAAGAGCTTTATCGGCGACCTCGATGGCCACTATGACAACGCAACCAAACAATTCACCGTCGATTTTGACCTCAACCTCCAGGTCTTCAATGAGACGCTCGAACTGACCGTTTTCGGCGACCTCGCCACTGAGATGGGGCTCTCGAGCATCGTGTCCGCCGCGCCCCTCCAAATCAACGTCACTGGCGATGCATTCGCGAACTTTACGCTGGGAATTGATCTGACCGACCTCAACTTCAAATCCAGCGACTTCTACGTGAAGTTCGATGAAGTGGGTGTCGAACTCCACGCCAAGGCGGAGAACCTCGCCCTGAGCCTCAACATCGGCCCGGCCAGCGCGGGCATCAAGGGAGGCACTGCCGAGTTCACCGCACGCGGAAATCTGAATTTCACCGACCCGAACAATGACGGACGAATCGACTTTTCCGAACTCAGCGGACTCAAAACGAGCCTCGCCGTCAGAGGCGCCGCAGACATCGACCTGCCGCTCTCCATCAAGGTCGGAAACTACGAATTTAAGCCGGGCGGAATCGCGCCGAAAATCCACGCGACCTCAGCGAACGTCTTCAATGAGCGTCTGAAAATCGACGTTTCGACAGCCGACTTCGATCGCATCTTCAACATCGGCCGCATGGGGCCGAAGGAGCTCCTCGACCTCGTTATTGCAGCGGGCGATTGGGCAAATCAGTTCCGCAACGCCGACCTTTTCAACATCGAGATTCCGTTCCTCAATGGTGTGGATATCGGCGACGCTTTCGACTTCGGACTCGCGTTCACAAAAACGCTCCGGGCGAACATGGAAGAGACGGTCGTTCAGATCGACTCCGCCGCGAAGAGCCTTAATCTTTCCAGCAACCTCTCGCTGGCCGTCGCAATTGGCGACAACATCAAGCAACTCAGCATCACAAGCGGGAACTACGACACGCTGCAAAAGCAAATCGACGCCTTCAACGCCGCATTCAGCACGGCCTGGGGCGCAGGGCTTTCGCCAATCAAAGCAGTCCTAAACAATGGGGCGGACGAAAACATCGCGACCGACGATTTCATGCGCATCGTCGCGAACAATCCGGCTGCGACACAGAGTTTCGCGTTCCTCGGTGCGCTTACCGCGCTGAAGACCGCAGGGCTTTACGACGGTGACACAATCGCCAAGCTCACAACGGAGTCCGATGCTCCATCGAATGGCATCCTCACTGCCGATGCGAAGTTCGAAATCTCGATCGATGGCGGCTCCGAAGTCGCGGTGCTCATCAAAGCCTCCGACACGACCGACAACAAGGATGTCGCAGCACTGGCGCTGGACATCAACACGGCTCTCTCAGCGGCAAAGGTCAGCGGCATCACTGCAAGCGCATCGAGTGGAAAACTCTCGTTCACAGGCGGCGCAACGGTCGGCAGCTTCGCCATCGCCGGTGTTCCCGGGACCGCCTTCGCACAACTCGGACTTTCCGACGTGCAGGCGGGCGGCATCGCCGAACTCGGCAGCCTGCTGCAAACACTGCCGAAATTCTCCACGTTCGAGGGCTTTGTAAACACGCTCACAGCAGCGATTGGCCTGCCTGCGGGTTCCATCACGCCGAAATACGACGCACTCACCGAGACCTTCTCGGTGGTGGCAAACTTTGGATACAACCCGACCCCGTTCCAGATTCCCGTTGGCTTCGATATCGGCGTGAAGGACCTCGCATCCATCAGCGTCGCGAAAAAGGGCGGCGGCGAAGCGTTCGTCACCATCACTCCAAAGCTCAATGCGACGATGGAATTCGGATACACCTTCAAGCCGGGTGCTTCATCGGAAACGATCAGCATCGCGCCGGAAGAAGGCTACATCTCGCCTGCGGGCTACAAGAACGCCGAGGATGGCGACCTGACTCCCAAAGTTTGGGACGGAAAACTTACATCGAACGCCACGATTACCTTCGTCCTAGACGACGGGGTCTCGCGCAATCTCACCATCAGCAAGACTGCCACCGACGACAATAAATCCATGGCGGATTTGGTGAAGGATATCGAAAGTGCAATCGCTGCGAATTCTGGCCTGAAGAACACCCTCACCGTCAGCACCATCGACGCAAACCAAGACAACGCGGAACGCATCCAGTTCAACGTCAATGCCGCGAAGTCCCGCACGCTCCAGATCAAGACGGCTGCAAACGACGCGAGCCAAAAAGAACTCGGCTTCCGGGAGGTGATGTACACGCAGGCCGATGGCGGCGTGCTGGGTGTTCGCAACATCGAAAAAATCACGCTCGCACCGACCGACGACGCCCGATGGGCAATCGCAATCGACAACGACGCGACCCGCACGGTCACTGTCTCCAAGGCCAGCCTGGCTAACAATACATCGCTCTCCGACCTCCTTGCAGACCTTAACCTCGCACTGAAGGACGCCAAGGATTCGAGCGGCAAGTCCACCGACCTGTCGGGCAAGCTCAGCGCCATCCGCGTTGGCACCGGCAACAACTTCCAATTCGTCGTCACCGACAAGAACGTCCGCACACTCCGCATCGACGCGGACGAAACGAGCAAGGCTGTGAGTTCCGAAACATCACTGACGGCTGGGACCCCGGACGGACTCGGCTTCGATGCTCAGGAAACCTTCAGCCGCGCACGCGGAGGCTCATTCTTCATCAAGGACGCAAAACTCACCGGCGAGGCAACTGTGTCAATGGAAGACATCAGCCTTGCTGCACAACTCGGCTTCATCAGCGTCACCGCAGGCGACAGCAACGGGAATCTGAAGTTCAGCGTTGCCGCAGAGATCAAAGACGCAAAGGGCAACACGAATTTCCTTATCTCGGACTTGGTCAACACCGTCGCAGCCGGCAACCTTCTGGACATTGTCCAAATCACAGCTTCGAGCGTCGGGAATCTTTCGTTCACCGACATCGGCGTGGCTGGCGGCGATTTCAATCTGCCGATTCCTTCGAACGCAGCGATCACCTTCAAAGACGTCACGCTGTTCAGCTATGACTCGGTCAATGGTTTCACTTCGAGCCCGGAATTCAACCCTGAGTTCACCGGACTTGGCTCGCTGACGAACTTCCGTAGCCTCGATTTCGGGAAGATTTTCGACATCGTCATCGACGGCGTGAACTACCTCGCCAACACGGACCAGTTTGCGTTCCTCAACTACCAGATTCCGGTCATCAATGTCTCGCCGCTCGACTTCCTGAACTACGCCAAGGAACTCAAGGACGCATTCACGGAAGCGAAAGACGGTGACGCTTCGTCGCTCCAGAAAGTCGAACGCAACATCGAAGACCTTCTGAAGCTGCCGGCATCCGCGCTCACCATCGACATCGATCCAACGAACTCAAACATCGTCCGTTTCAGCCTCTCGTACGAGAAGAGCCACAGCGATACGTTTGGGCTCAATCTCGATCTTCCTGCACTGGCTGCTCTCGCGGGCGTCGATCTCGCCGGGACATTCGGAACACTCACCGACCTCGTCGATCTCAGCGCCACAGGAAATATCGAGTTCAGCGCCTACGCGAAGGCAACGCTCAATATCGGTATCGAATTCACACCAAACGCAAATCCCCTGCTCCCGCCGAGCGTTCATGGATTCCTCTACGACACCTCCGGCATCGAGCTCGGACTTCGCGTATTCGGGCAAAACCTCAACTTCACCGCAGCCGCAGGCGGGTTCGGTCTCGCAGTCACGGATGGCGTCGTCCTCCTCGATAGCGACGGCAAGCTCGATGTCACCGGCAAAAACAACGTCGCCGATGGCGTCGTGGACAACGACTACGCGACGGTCGCTTTCGGCCTAAAAGACATCGCCGGCGGGCACTACACATTCGACACGTTCAAGAGCACGCCATATTCGGACCTCTTCGCCATTGTAGGAACCGGCAAGCTGGACGTGACCCTGCCGGTCGAAGCAATCACGCCATTTGGAAACATTTCACTCGATGCGCCGATCGTCATTAAAGCGGACAGCCTCTACAATTTGATCGTCCGTCCGCCGACGATCAAACCAATCACAATCACCGCACCGGACATCCGCGATTTCATTCCGGAAACACCCGGCATCATCCAACTCCTGCGCGACCCTTCCATCCTCCTCGATGGCGTGGACAACGCCCTTTACCGCATCCAGCAGGGACTCGACACCCAGACCGCGCAGAATCTGCCGCTCATCGGCAATCGCCTCGGCGAAGGCGCGCAGATGATCGAGGAATTCCGCACTGGACTGCTCGCACGGCTCACCGAGCAACTCCGCGGCGCGGGCGACAAGATCCTCGACAACATTCAGGATTCGATGTTCGGCCTCCTCAACAATGACCTCCACATTCTCAAGGACATCAACGGCGACGGCTCCGTGACCAAGGCCGACGTCGGCTACACCTTCCGCAAAGTCGATGGAACGCTCTGGGTGGATGGCGTGGATGCTCCGAAAGACTCGGATGCGGTCCAGTTCAACTTCCACCTCGGGCAGAAATACACGGCTCCGATTCCCGACCTCAAAGTCGATTTCGCAGTGCCCGGACTCGCTCTCAAGATCGACGCCACGCCAACCGTTTCCATCTCATGGGATCTGTTCTTCGGCTTCGGCGTCAGCGTC
This sequence comes from Verrucomicrobiaceae bacterium, assembly GCA_043719365.1. GTDB lineage: Bacteria > Verrucomicrobiota > Verrucomicrobiia > Chthoniobacterales > Chthoniobacteraceae > SXWH01. The sequence continues at coordinate 11,181 of JAYSTZ010000246.1, forward strand.
ACCGACTTCTTCTACCTGACCACCGATCAGTCCGGGTACAAGGACGCGAATGGAAAGGCCGTTCAGAACGAACTCGAGGTCAATTTCGACGTTGCGCTCACATCCGCGGGTGCAAAAAGCCCCGCCAAGGCGGAAGGACAATTGTTCTTCCTGGAACTCGAAGCAGTGGATGCCAAGTTTGCCGATGGCAAAGTAGCAGACACCACTTACAGCGGCTTCAACGGAAAGTTCGCGGTCAACCTCCAGGAGCCGAACACGGACGCCGCCAAAAATGACGGGCGGCTCACAATGCCCGAGCTGTTCAAGCGCGGCGGTGCACAGAAGCCGCTTGTCGCATCGCTCACCGCAAGTGCGGATGTCGATTTGGCGCTCACCATCCGGTTCACGGATATCGCCGCGACGACCACCATCAACGAAGGCAAGGTGTTCCCGAAAATCTACGCAGATTTCCAACTCGATTGGGAATGGCAGTACGGCAAAGCCGTCCAGAAACCGACCGTCGGGCTCTACAACATCAAACTCGATCTCGGCAGCTTCATATCCGACTTCCTCGGACCGATTGCGGACAAGATCAACGACATCATCAAGCCGTTCGACCCAATCCTCGACGCACTGAAGACCCGCATCCCGGTCCTCTCGGACTTTATGGGGCGCGACTACACGGTGCTCGACCTCGCCGCTGACTTCGGCGATGTGGATCGCCGCTTCATCGACGCCGTGTATGACGTCCGCTCACTCATCGGAACCATCGCTGAGGCGAACGCGGAGGCAAAAACCCTCGGCGCACCAATCACGATCTTCATCGGCAATCTGCCGGACGTGAACAACATCAGCACCGCATACGGCGGACTGCTCGACCTCGTCAAATCCGGCCAGTCCGCGAGCGCGGCGGCGTCCTCCACACTCGCCGGCGGCAGCAGCCCGAAGACGGCGTCCGCATTTACCAAGGCGACCAGCGCCACTGGTGGCGGCTTCCAGTTCCCGATTCTCAAGCCGGCAAACATCCTCAAGCTCCTCACGGGGCAGGGCGATGTCACACTCGTCGCTTACGACATTCCAAAGCTCCAGGTGGAAATGGAGATGATGCAGAGCTTCTCCATCTTCGGCCCGCTAGTCGGAACCTTCCGCGGAAAAATCGGTGCATGGATGGATCTTGCAGTCGGCTTCGATACGAAAGGACTCAACCAATACAAAATCAGCGGCGATCCGATCGATGTGCTCGACGGATTCTACGTCAGCGACCGCGCCAATGCCGACGGCACTGGTGCCGACGTTCCCGAGGCCGGACTCTTTGGGGAGATTGCAATCGGCGGCGGAGTCAATTTCGCAGTGGCCCGGGCGGGTATCGAAGGCATCTTCCGTGCGACTGCGGACCTCGATCTCAACGATCCAAATGACGACGGGAAAATCCGCGCCAGCGAGATCTACTCACTACTCACCTACAAGACACCGGACGGCAAATCTTACGGCCCGCTCAACCTCGGCAGCATCACGCTCAAGGGAACCGTCGGTGCTCGGGCATACGTCGATATTTTCGCACTCGTGAAATGGAAGACCCTCTGGAGCTACCGCACGCCAACCGTCACGGTCTTCGAGAAGACCTTCTCCGCACCGCGTCCACAGCCAACGCTGGCGGAAGTCAAAGGCGGAGTTCTCTCGCTCAACGGCGGCCCGACTGCCGCAGACCGCGCCTTCGGCTCCACAACCGACGTTGGAGAAAGCTACACCGTCAGTTCCAATGGAGGCTCCGTCACCGTGCTGTTCAACAACACCGGCATCAGCCAGACATTCAGTGGAGTTACCTCACTTTCGTTCTCGGGCGGAAAGGGCGACGACGTTCTCGACGTTCGCAACTTCGCGGGAAGTGTCACTTTCGATGGCGGAGAAGGCAATGACACCGTCTATACCGCAAAGGGCGGCGGCACCTACACGATGGGCGCGGGCAACGACACCGTCTTTGGCGGGGTCGGAATCGACAAAATCTCTGGCGGTGACGGCGCCGACGAGATTTACGGCGGTGATGGAGACGACGTCATCGAAGGAGGCGCCGGGAACGATGTCCTCGTGGGCGGAAAAGGAGACGACACCTACGTCTTCGGAAATGGATGGGGAACCGACAGCCTCGACGTGGAGAACATCGTTTCGAACACCTCAACGCTCGGCGCTAGCGGGGCGGCCGGCAACGACACGCTAGATTTCTCCAAGACTACCACGGCACTCACAATCGCAGTGGGCTCCACTACAAGCCGGATTACACAGGGCAAAAACAGCCTCACACTCAGCGATGAAGGTGGCACCGTCGGCAAGATTATCGCGGGCTCTGCGGAGGATCAGATCACGATCAACTCAAGCAAGAACGCCCTCATTCTCGACGGCGGCGAAGGCGCGGATACTTACAGCTTCGGATTCGGCCGTATCGCGGGCGAGATCACGATTGAAGACACAGGCGGAGGAAGCAACGGCCACAACGACGACTTGCGCGACACGATTGTAATCACCCCTCTGATCGCCGCACCCATCACGCTTTTCGATGCGAAGGTCACGTCCGCAGTTGCGGCATCCGGCGGCGAGCCAGCACGGACAGAACGTGTCAACTTTGGAAATACGATCGAGAACATGATCATCGATGCGCCGAAATCGGCCATCACAGTCGGCGACGCGCTCGACTTCATCGGCGAAGTGCGGCTCAAGGCCCTGTCGGCGGACATCTCTCACAGCGTCACCGCGAATCACATCCGCGTCGAATCGAAGGCCACGGTGGACATCGCGGCATACCTGAACGGTCGATACGACGGAAATATCGAAGTCGTCGTGAGCGGCGGCGACATCCTGTTGAGCGAGCAAGTGCTCTCCAGCGCGGGCTTGTCGGGCACATCGGGCGACGGCGGCGGAGTCATCCAGCTCATGAGCATGGGCGGGGAGATCAAGGCGACGGGCGGCAATGTTAAGGCGACCGTCGGCTCGCTCCTATTGCTGGGAACGAAAGGCAGTATCGGCACCGCAGTCGCGCCGATCGAGACCCAGGTGCTAAACGTCGCCGCACGCACCACTGGCGAGGGCACGGTTTACATCATCGAAGAAGACGGCGTGAACGTGACCGAGGTCGCAGGCATCAAGGGCCTCAACGTCAAGACGGGCGACATCACGCTCCTCAACAAGACCAACGGCCTCCGCTTCATCGAAGGCGCGAAGTCCGGCGGTGGAGATCTCACTTTCACCAGCGACATCATCCAAATCGACGCCGACCTCGAAAGCAGCGGAAGCAAAGGCGGCGGCGATCTCACGGTCCAACCCGTGAACACCAATGTCGAAATCGGCATCGGCGACGGGCGCGCAGGAAAATTCACCATCGGCTCCAGCGAAATCGGCCACTTCATCGACGGATTCGCCTCGATCAAAATCGGACGCGACAACGGAACCCACCAAATCAACATCGGCGACGTGGAATTCACAGACCCGCTGTTTATTCGCAACCCCATCCTCGGCGGTCACGTCACGCAGGACGGAGAGATCGTCGCCTCGGGCAATGGCTCCATCACGGTCCTCGGCTCGGGACACACCATCACGCTGGCGGATCAGACCTCGGTAGGAACCATCAACATCCTCGACAGCGCGATCGTGAACATTCCATCCGTCACGCTCACATCGACCGGCTCCGGGATTAACATTAACTTCGATGTCGATGGCACCGCAGGCGGCGCGACAGAAACGCTGACGCTCGACGCGCAAGGCGGCGCAATTTTCATCCAGGGCAACGTCGGAGCAAACGCAAAGCTGGACACACTCATCATCAAGAACGCCACGAGCATCCAGTTCGAAGGCTCGGTGAACGTCGGCATCCTCAAGTTTGAAAACGTCCCCGGTTTTGTGACCATCAAAGGCAACGTCACCGCGAATAGCATCGAAATCCAGACGGCAGGAACGGTGGACTTCCGCAGCGCGGTCTCGACGACTGGCAGCATCACACAAACCACGGGCTCGGTGAACTCCGTGCTCTTCCAAGGTTCGGTCAATGCAGCCAGCATCGACCTCGAAGCAACCACCTTGCTCGACTTCGTTCAGTCCGTCACTGCACCGACGATCAACGTGAAGACGACCGGACTCGCGGGCGACATTCAGTTCCGTCAAGGCGTGACAGCGACCACCTCGATTACTGCGGATTCACAGGACGATATTACATTCAGCGGACCAGTTTCGGCGGGAACCCTCACAATTCCAAATGCGGGCGACCTTTCGCTCCAGGCGTTCACAGATATCAGCGGCGCCCTCGACGTGCAGAATGTCACCGGCACCACGAGTTTCGCATCCGTCAGGACCGGCACCATCAGCGCAAACTCCGCGAGCATCGGCTTCACAGGTTCGCTGACAACACTCACCGTCAACGCCATCAATACCATGACGGCGACGACCGGAACGTTGACCGTGAACGGTGCAGTAACCTCGGCTGGCACTTTGGAAGCCAGCGCTTCGGGCATCATTTCGATCATCGGATCGGTATCGGTAAAGTCAGCTCAACTCGACGGCAGCAGCATCAGCTACCTGAACTTCACCACGATCAACGACCTCAGCCTCACGGCCGCGGCGAGCGGAAGTATTACCGCCGCTTCAACGACGAACGTCGGCGGCAATATGACGATTGCCCGTGCAAATACCGTGACACTCACTGGAGCGACGAACGTTACCGGCATCCTGACCCAGTCGGACTCGCTGGGTCTGGCCGCCGGGACGACCACGCTCGGGCCGGTCAATGCCGCATCCTCGAACATCGCGGCGACAAACATCAGCCTTGCCGGAGCGATGACCACAACCGCAGGCACTACGCTAAAAGCAGCCGCCACCGGAACCATCACTGCGAATGCAAGCGTCACCACGACGGCCGGGCCGCTGACCGTTTCCCAGGCTGGCTCGGTGACATTCAACGCCGCGGTTGATGTCGTATCGGCATCCATCACATCGGCGCATTCCATCGTCGTCGCGAACGGCTCCATCTTTGCGACCGCAACGACTGCAAGCTTCACGACGACCAGTCCAAGCATCGGCGAAATCAAATTCACCGGCCAGTTTAACATTGGAACCAACGCGACCATCAACGCAGCTCGCGCGCTGACTTTCCAGGACTCGGTGACCGTCATCGGCTCCTTGAATGTGCCGTCCGCAACAAGCATCACACTGTCCGGTGTAACCTCCGCAGCAAGCGCGACGCTCACCGCAACAAACACAATCTCGGTAGGGATCGGAGGCGTCAGCACGACAAGCGGAACTCTCTCATTCACGACCAACGCGGCCGGCGCAGGCAACGGCGTCACCGCAGCAGGCCCGATCGCTGCAGCCGCAGCGCTCATCGTCGCTACACCACGCGGTCTCGCGTTCAACGACCCTGTCACCGCCGCAAGCATCTCGTTCGATGCATTATCGATTTCGCTCCCATCCACAGTGGAAGCGAGCGGGGCAATCACGCTCCGCGCAGCAACCACGGGCAATATCACATTGGGAGCAACGCTCACCAGCACGAGCGGCGACATTACCATCAATCGCGCAAAAGACGTGACCTTCACCGGCCTCGTCTCCGCGGCAAACGTAGCCATCGGCAGCGGTGCCGGATCGGCCATCGCCAGCATTGCGATAGGTGCAGGCGGCATCCTGACAACGAGCAATGTCGCGCTCACCACCACAACCAGCGGCGTCGGAAATGCAATCACGTCGATCGGCCCGATTTCGACCGGAGCTGCATCCACAGTTACCATTACATCGCCGCGTGGCGTGGACCTCGACGGCATTGTCTCGACGGGAACACTCGCCATCACAGGTGCTGCGGTTTCCACGAGCGGAACGATCACCACGGCCACCAGCACGCTCTCCAGCACCGGCACGCTCAGCATCGGCGCAAACATCGTGACCACCGGAACGCTGACCGTATCCCAGGCCACGGACGCTTCATTCCTCGGCAAGGTCACTGCAGCCACGTTCAACGTCAGCGGAACGACGAACCTCACGCTGAGTACGGAGCTCGCTGTTTCGGGCAGTTCGACCATCAGCACTACCGGCGATGTCTCCTTCCTCGGAAAGGCGACAATCACTGGCACGCTGAGTATCCCGGGCACGCAAGACGTGAACTTCGGCGGACTCACCTCCGTCGGATCTGTGGCAATCGGGGCCACATCTGCACGCAGCATTTCCACCTCGCTCGCAGGATTCACCGCGGCGACAAACGCAACGTTCACGGCACGCGCAGGCGGAGCATCCATCGCGTTCAACGGACCGGTGACAGCTACCGCAGGAACGCTCGCAGTGAACACGACCGGCGCATTCACCGCGTCATCATCCGTCAGGGCGGACGTTCTCACGGGCAATGCCGCGACATTCAGCTTCACCGGACCGGTGAGCACGGATGTCGGGGATATCACGCTGGACGTTGAAACGGTGGGAGCGGGCCAGATTAACTTCAGCAACACCGTCACCTCCGCCTTCGATGCGAAGATTGGCCGCACGCGCTCGCCACTCTCTGTCTCAATGCAGGGCGCCGCAAACAGCGGCCGCGACTTGCTCGTTCGAGCATCGCAGACCATCAACGCCGCAAGCAGCCTCACAGCCGTCCGCGATGTGTCGCTTGCCACATTTACCGCCGCAGCCGGTGAAGCCCGCGTGCTCGGAACCGTGCAGGCCGGACGCGACCTTCTGGTCGATGTCCCGCGTGATACCTTCTTCCAATCCGTCGTCACTATCGGTGGGAAGACACAGATCGGAACGGCGCGGAATCTCCAGTTCCAGGCACCGCTCAACGTTACCGGCATTCTCACCCAAATCGCCGGAACCGGCACCGCCAGCTACGTATCCATTACCGCAGCGAGCGCGAGCGTGAGTTCGGCAAGCATTCTCATCACCGGTGCTCTCACGACGACCACCGGAGATGCAGCATTCATCGCTGCCGCAAACGGCGACCTTACCGTCTCGGGTCTTGTCAACGTTGCGGGTCAACTTCGCGTGGACCGTGCGGACGACGTGAGCTTCGGCTCGGCTGTCACTGCGGCATCCGTGGACTTCGGGGACACCGCGGTTCGGACCATCAATTTCAGCAACACGCTGAACGCGACCACCGGCGCAATCGAACTCGCAGCAACGGGCAGCGTCTCGATTTCCGGAGCGACGAACACACCGGCTGCATTCAAGGTGATCAACGGCACAGTCGTAACCCTCGGCGGCGCGGTAACGTCGAACCTCTCGACATTCCACGCGACTTCGCTCTCCACGACCGGCTCTATCTCGGGCACGACCGGAGTGACGATGGACTTCACCGGAGCCATCAATGTGACGGGAGGCATCGCCGCAATAAACGGCGCGTTTAACATCACGCAAGCCGCAGCAATCACCATCACGGGCACAGCCAGTGCGCTCTCCGCGGACATCAACGGTGCATCACTAACCATCGGCGGCGCGTTCACCACGACGACCGGCAGCGCAACACTGACCACCAGCGGAAACATCGCGCTCAATGGCGACGGCGACTTCGCCGGCGCACTCATCATTGACCAGGCTCTCGGCGTAACATTCGCGCAAGACATTGACGCGGCGAGCATGACCGTTACCAACACTGCTTCGCTCACAGCCAAAGGCGTCACTAAGCTCGATGGCCCCGCGTCCATAAGCCTTACCGGCGACCTCTCGTTTGAGAAAGACGTGACTGCCGGGACTTCATTCACAGTTCCAGCAGTTCGCGATGCTTCCTTCGGCGGCAAGCTCACCGCACAAACGGTCAACATCGGCGCGACACTCGCCCGCATCATCACATTCAACGGCAACGGCCTTGCAGCCACCGGCGATGTCACGCTCAATTCGAACGTCACGGGCGGCGGAGTGAACTTGAACTCCGCAATCGAGAGCACGACTGGAACGCTCAGCATTACATCGCAGACCCCGCTCACAACGACATCATCATTGCGTGCGGACCGTATCGTTGCAGTCGCCTCTGGAATCAATCTCGGCGGGCTTCTCAACGCAGACGGTGTCGGCACGGTCTCGGGAATTGCGCTCGACGTTCTCACTTCAGGAAACGGCACCATTGTCCTCACGGGCATGGTGCTCTCGGCTTCCGACATCGCGATCGGACAGTCCACGCGACCTGCTTCTGTGAACCTCGGAGGTGTGACCAATGCCAGCAACAATCTGAGCATCTCGGCAGCGGAGTCCATCTCGCTCGGCGCGAACGTCTCCACGACGAACGGCGACATCACACTCGCAACCACAAGTACGACGCTCGGCGAAATTCGCGCACTCGCGGGAATCACAAGCGGCAGTGATTTCACCATCAACGCGGCCCGCGACGCCATCTTCCAGGGTGCCGTCATCGTCGCCGGAAACGCGACCGTGCTCTCCGCAGTGAACACCCTATTCCAATCCACACTCTCAGTCGGCGGGGTGCTCAGCCAAATCGCGGGAAGTGGAACAACGACGTTTGCATCCGCAATCGCCGCATCGACGGACCTCAACGCGACGACCATCATCGCGAATGGAACGTTCAGCGCATCGACAGGAAGCGCGGTCTTTACCGCGGCGGCAAACGGCCGGGTTGAACTCACCGGCGCACTAAACGTCGCCACCTCGCTGGTCGTTGACCGGGCGGCGTTCGTGTCCTTTGGCGCTAGCGCCACCGCAGCGGATGTAAGCATCACCGCGGACCAACTCAGTGTCATCGGTGACCTCCGCGCCCAGACAGGCGGCATCACGATTGCCACGACCGATGACGTGACTGTCGGTGGCCTCACAAACGCAGCAGACTCGCTCAGTATTACGGGCTCGGAAGACGTGACGCTCACCGGCACGGTCACCGCTCAGAACATCACGGTGAACGCCGTATCGTTTCTGGCTGGAAACACAGTTACCACCACGACCGGCGACCTAGACTTCACGACAAGCGGAAACATTCGCATCGTCGGCGTGACGAACGTGGCTGCGGACCTCGTGGTTCATTCCGCGGCAAACGTCACATTCCAAGGCCAGACGAATGTGGCAAATGAGCTCCGTCAAATCGACGGCACGGGCGTCACTCGCTTCGAAGGGGTTACGGAAGCCGCGACCATATCAGTCAAGTCCGCACAACAGTTTGTCGCGGGCAGCACGCTCCGCGCACTCGGCGGAAACATCGTCGTGGAATCCGATGAGATCGACTTCCTCGGCGGAACAAACACCGTGCAGGGAACTGCGGAACTCATCCTGCGCTCCTATCTCGCAGGAACGACCATCGACATCGGCTCGCCAACGCCGAGCGGCGTCCTCGACCTCTCCGATGCCGACCTCAACGCCCTCCGCGACGGCTTCACGCAAATCACCATCGGTCGCGCGGAAGACGCCACAGGTGCGATGGTTATCGGCTCCAGTCTCTTCAAGGACAACACCGCCTTCCACGCCGGTAGCATTACCGTGGAGCAGAACAATCTCGTCGGCCAGCAACTCACCATCCTCGAGTCGCTCGAAATGACGGCGCGCACGGGAAGCATCACATTGAACGACGACGTCGATGCAACCGATGCCACACTGACCGCCAGTGATAACGTCACGGTGAACAGGACACTCCAAGCGCCGGACTTCATCACCGTCACGGCGGGCACTGATGGCTCGGGAAACATCAGCGTCACCGCGAACGGCACATTGGAAGCAGCCACGACAGGCGCGGATGTCATCCTCACCGCGGGCGTACTGGATGGAGACATTATCATCAGCGGCCTTGTAGCCGGCGACGACGACCTCATCTTCACCGCCGCATCCGGCGCAATCAGCCAGCCGAGCGGCCTGACCTTGGGCACCGACCTCATCGCGGTGGCGCAAGACGGCATTCAACTCACAACCCAACTCGACCACATCACGGCCAGGGTCACGGGCACTGGCGACCTCGTCATCGACGACACATTTGCTGACGCGAATCACTTCTTCAACCTTGGGTCACCGTCAGACACTTCGGACGGCCTATTCACTGCGGACGGCGATATCAGAGTCCACGTCGCAGCGAACGCAAACGCCTTCCGCGTGGAGGCAACAAACGGCGGCATATTCCTGAATGTGGAAGGCGACGTCTTCGTCGGCACGGTGAACGGCTCCCCGACCGTCATCACCGGAACCATCTTGCTCGACGAGGACCGCGTGACATTTGGCGAAAACATCGAGTTCGCCGGCAACATCCGACTCCTCCGCGACATCACGATGACGTCGAACGGCGGCGACATCCTCATCAGCGGCCGCGTCAATAGCACCATCGGCAGCAACTTCAAACTGACGCTCAACTCCGGAAGCGGCGACATCTTCATCGGCGGCCCGATCGGTAGCGGCGGTCCGGCACCGGCACCGATTGGCGACCTCACCGTCGTCGAAGCGAACAGCGTCGTCTTCGGCGACGAAGCGCTCGACCAGGCCACCATCCGCGTGATGGGCAATATCGAGATCCACGCAAACGCCGTAGAGTTCAACTCCCCAAACAACTCGGTGCGCACTCTCAACGGCGGCACATTGCTGCTCCTGCCGCTCAGCACGTCGGTCGCCATCGACATCGGTGCACCGACCGGCGGCTCGGCAGTCTTTGCACTCGGCGACGATGATCTCTCCGCTCTTGGCGATAGCTTCTCGCTCATCACCATCGGCCATGATGGCGGCACGCACCCGATCACCATCGAGTCCGCACAATTCCGCGACGACCTGGTTCTCAATGCGGACACGGTGAGCGTGCTATCGTCGCGCTCCGCCCAGTCGGTGAACGGCCTCTCGGTCGTCAATGGCAGCGATGACAACAGCATCACCATCAACGCCCGCACCGCATTCACACAGGAGCGCCGCGCGACGGTATCGGCAGGCCGCTTCGGTGACATCGCTATCACCGCCGACTCGATCGTCCTCGACAGTGCAAACCGCAACATGGTCCGCGGCTTCGGAAATCTGCTCCTCCAGCCATTCAGCGCCACTCAGTCGATCACACTCGGAAGTAACGGCACGGCGACAGACTTCGACCTCAGCACCGGAGAAATCGCCGCAATCGGCAATGGATTCCGTCAGGTCACCATTGGTCGCGCGAATGGCGAGCACACCATCATCATCGACGGCAGCCTCAACTTCGCCAACCCGATCACCATTCAAGCACCGCTCGGCGCGGGCAGCTTCGCTATCGGAAATGCAAACCTCCCCGTGCTCGTCCAGACCATCAGCGCCGGCGACCATCTCACGCTCATCAGCGCCGGCGACATCCGCGTGAACGCCACGCTGGCTTCCACCGGGTTTGGCAACATCAACCTGCTCTCCGATGGCAACATCACCGTGGGTACGCAACTCACACTGAAGAACAACAAAGCCGGACTCACGACGCAGGGCGGAAACGTCAATCTCAATGCCGACAACGTCACCATCGGAATGATGATCACCGACAAGAAAATCCTCGGGACCACAATCCTCACGAAAACCGGTGGATTAAACGTGAACGCGACCGGCGCATTCACAATCACCGGCCCGAAGACCACATTCACACTCGGCGGCGCACTCAGCGCGAACGTCGGCACGATGAGCGTGGACAACACGATACTAAGCGCGAAATCGCTAACCGTCATCGCGACCGGCGACTTCACCCTCGGGCTCAAGGTCGCGATCAAAACGCTCGGAGACATTAGCATCCAGACCGCGCGAAACATCAGCATCGCTGCGAAATCGAGCCTCACCGCATCAAAAGGCAAAGTGCAACTCCTGGCTGATCTCGACGACGCGACACTCGATGGAAACAGCGGTCTCATCAGCCTCGCAAAAGGATCGACTGTAAAAGCGTTCGGCAAAGTGGAACTCGCTGCGCTGACGGTCAACAAGCTCGGCGCTCTTGTGAGCGGCAAGCCCGTGGAAGTGCGCAACATGTAATGCGGCCTCGCGTTCTCCATCTTGCCTTGCTGTTCGCCAGTTCGCTTCCCGCACAGACGCCGAGCAACGCGATGGTGGATCTGGATGAAGCCCGCCTTGACCGCACAACAATGCCGCCTCTCGCACTCGTCGCGATGGCCAGCAAGACATGGAAGCATGGTGAGACGACAAACTTCATCTATCACTTCACCGAGCGGACATCGACAGTCCCGGTAGCCGCCGAGGCGGAGTTCTTCTATCGAGTAATCGCGCGGGAACTCGACCGGGAAACGAGCCAATGGGAGCGCAAAGCGCACATCTTCGTTTTCGAGTCCGACACCGAATGGAAATCCTTCCAGGCTGCGGGCATGCTCGATCCACGCTCTGGTGGAATCCACTCCGCAGGCGCGCTGTTCTTGAAAAGACGAGGCGCGGCTGTGCTCAATGATGAAACCCTCGCTCACGAAATTGCACATCTAGTCGTGGGCCGTTTTTTCGGCTCCGGCGTTCCGCTTTGGCTCAACGAAGGCTTCGCGGAAAATTCCGCCATCCGCTGTCGCAGTGCCTTCCTCCGCGCACGCGGATTTGATGCGAAGCCGCGCTTTAGGGCAGTTTCCGCCGAGACGTTCATTCCGCTCTCGGAGCTCACCTCACTCGGGAGCTATCCAACCGATACGGTGAAGATGCTGGCCTTCTACGATGAATCCGAAAAGCTCACACGATTCCTCATGTCGGCGGACAAGAAGTCCTTCACGTCGCTCATGGAGGGGCTTTCAAAAGGCAACCGCTTTGAGACCGCCCTCACAAAAGCATACGGCTCGCGATATATAAACTTGGACAGCTTGGAACGGGAGTTTAAGCCTTTCGCCACAAGCAGCGTCGTGCCGGGCGGGCCGTAAGGTTCCCCGCGTGGACTGCGCCAATTCACACCATGCCCGCAGCCAAAACAGCAACCATCCACGCCATACTCGGTTCCGACGAATTCGAGGTAAAACGCGTCGCTCTCGAACTCGCCAGCGAACTTAGTCCCGGCGGCGACTTTGGACTCGAGACGATTGACGGCGCCGCGGACAATCTGGACCAGGCGCTTCGAGCGATCCGAAACACGATCGAAGCCCTGCAAACATTCAGCATGTTCGGCGGCGCAAAACTCGTCTGGCTGAAGAACGTGAACTTCCTCGCGGACAGCGTCGTGGGACGCTCCGAGGCCGTGCTCGAAGGGCTGGAGAAACTGCTCGCAGTTCTTCAGTCCGGACTACCCGACGGCACGCTGTTCCTCCTCAGCGCCACCGAGGCGGACAAGCGGCGCAGCTTTTACAAAACACTGTGCAAGATCGCCGAACTCCAGACATTTGAGGGCCTCGACAACAGCAAAGCGGGCTGGGAGGAAAACGCCTCTATGCTCGTTCAGGACATGGCACACAGGCACGGCCTCAAAATGGACCACGCAGCCGCAGAGCTCTTCACTCTCTATACCGGCGGCGACCGGCGCACCATCACCACCGAGCTGGAAAAGCTAAATCTCTACCTTGGAAAAACCCGCCGCGAAGTCACCATCGAGGATGTCCGCCTTCTCACTCCCCTTTCCCGCGCGGGCGTCGTTTTCGAGCTCGGAAACGCTATCTCCTCCCGCCAGCTCGCGCGCTCCATTGAACTTCTGAAGCAGCTCATTTTTCAGGGTGAAAACGAGATCGGAATCATCCTCGTCGCGATTATTCCAACCGTGCGCAATCTGCTCATCGTGAAAGACCTCATGGTCCGCCACAAGCTGACCAAACCTGCCCAGCCGTTCTTTTTCGGCAAACAACTCGAACGCCTCCCCGCAGAAGCCATCGCGCACCTCCCTCGCACCAAGGAGGGAAAATTAAACTCCTTCCCCATGGGCATCGCCGCTGGCAACGCTCATCGCTACACGATTCCCGAACTCCGAAAAGCCCTCTCAGCCTGCCTCGAGGCAAACGTAGCACTCGTCACCTCGCCGACAGAAAAAGAGATCATCCTCAATCAACTCATCGTCCGCATCATCGCGGGTTGAGGCGCGCGCTCGAAGTCAGCGAACGATGATCCGATTGACCAGCGGCGAGTCCTGGATGACTTCAAAATTCGTTCCGAGGAATGTGGTGATCACTTCCATATTTGTCCGTGCGTGTCGGGAAAGCTGTCCGGTCCGGAATGAACCGCAGCCCGCGAGCGCTAGTGGAATGAGGATTTGATCGGCAAGGTGCTCCCCGACCGGCGCGCCGTGTGTGAGGTAATCACGCACCTCATTGACGAGATGATCCACCACTTGCTCGCTGCGAAGTCCGCGCTGGCCAAACGCGCTAAAAACTTCGGTGTGCGTTGCCGTCGAGAGTTCGGCGAGCAGCACGTTGCCGGGGCCAAAGCGGTCGTTCTCCCGCTCGACAAAATATGTATCCTCAGGCCAGCCGAATGATCGCTTTAGTCCATAGATTTGACGCTCCGCGATGTTATCCGGCAGTCCCGCGACGATGACGCGTGCGGCACGTGAAACGAAGTCTCCGCGCTCGATCATTTCGACATGCTGCAGCTTGTCACAGGGCGTGATACGGATTTGCATCTGCCCTCCGCCGGCTGGGAAAAATCCGGGCCGCAGGAGCGTCGCCTCGATTTCCGCGCCCATGCGGCGAAGCACGGGCAGGAATGTCTTTTGGAGGAAGTCGAACGGCGGCGCGAGCGGGTTGTGCGTGCCGCCTTCGAGGTTCAGGATGCTGGGCTGATCGCCGACGAGTAATGCGGGCAGCACGGTTTGCAGAACAAGTGTCGCGCTACCCGCCGTGCCGACAGCGAAGCGATACTCACCCGGTTTCACCACGCAGGGATTGAACACAAGTTCTTGCGAGCCAATCTCCGCGCCATCGACTGCTGCGCCGCCAATCTCGACCGCCGCATTTACCGCCGTGAGATGCTGGCGCATGAGCCCCGGTTTTTGCCGTCCCGCGCGGATGCCCGCGATACGGAACGGTTTGCCCGTGACGAGCGACAGCGCGAGCGAGGTGCGGAGGATTTGTCCCCCGCCCTCGCCGGCTGAGCCGTCTATTTCAATCAACTTGGTTTTCACTGGTTTGTATCAATCTCAATCATCCGCCTGCGCCGAGTCCTTTATCACGAATCGCGCACGCAGCTTCGCAACAGTTGTAGCGAGTCCGGCGGTCTCGACACTTTTGAGGACTTCGGCGAAATCCTTGTAGGCATCGGGAGCTTCGTCGATCGGATATTGTCGGCAGTTCGTCAGGATGTCTCCGGCATCGAATTCGGCATCGACCACTTTTTGATCGAGCGCTCGCGTCGCCGCTTTGCGGCCCATCGAGCGACCTGCGCCGTGGTTCACGCTGTAGCAGCTTGCCTCGGTGCCGGGTTGCGCGACCATCACGACTGATCCGTCGCGGGGATTTCCCGGCAGCAAAATCGGATGTCCGGTTTCGTAAAACGGCGTGTCTTTCAGCGCGAAATTCCGGCCCGGGAAAGCGCGCGTGGCACCTTTGCG
>JAYSTZ010000247.1:0-4040 GCA_043719365.1 Verrucomicrobiaceae bacterium
CGAAAACCCGAGGTGCCGCCGATGATGCCTTGATTTCCGGAGAGAAATCGGTGGCCTGCATGAAGGTCTGCTCCACCTTCGCGACGAGCTTCCCGTTCACCTCACTCGCCTTGTACGCAGCCTGCCAGTCGGGGTCTGCGCCGAATGCCTTCCATGATGCATCCCGCGCCTCGCGGCTCGGATACGCAAGAACATAGACGAGCTTCGAATCGGTGTTGTCCACCGGCGTCCAGTAGCCGAGATTGGTCATGCCGTGCTTTTTAAAAAGCGCCGTCGTATGCTCGCGGAAACGCTTGTGCAGCTCATCGAGCTTCCCCGGAGCCGCGTAATAAACGCGCATCTCAAAGCAGCGGGTGTCTTTTTCAGCAGCAAAGACGGGCATGGCGGCAACGATGGACATGGCAAGAAAAGCTCGGCGGTTCATAGGTCAACCATGCAGCCATGATTTTTCGCATCCGCCAACAGGATAAATCCAAACGCGGCCTTTTATTCCCGCCGGTTCGCGTTCCCGGCTTCGGACGGTGACCATTCGGTTGCGAGTTTACTCCTCGCTTACAATTTGAAGCGCGACTTTACGCAACCCCCAGTGTTTAGTCCCTTTGTGAAAACACATTCCGCTTCCCGTCGGCATCTCGCCAGCATTTTCGCCCTCGCTGCACTCTGCCTCGCGCCCGCTCCAAGGGCCGATGCAGCGATTCAGTACGTCATCGCCATTAGCGTCGATGGATGCCGGGGCGATTTTTTGCAGACCTTTGTTGAGACGACTCCGGCAAATTTCCCAAATTTTGTCCGGCTCCGAAATATGTCGGCCTACACTTACAATGCGCGGGCGGATTACGCGCAGACAATCACGATTCCGGCCCATCTTTGTATGCTCACCGGCCGCCCCGCCGATACGCAGGGTGGCGTTCCTTTGAGCGCGACGCATGGTGTGACGAGCGATGCGCCGAGCGCGGGGTCCACTATTCACGTTTATTCGGGTGCGGACGGCGTGAACTCAGGGTCGTATAAAGCGAGCATTTTTGACATGGCGCATGACCGCGGTCTTAGCACGGCACTTTACCTTGGAAAGAATCGCCTCTCCATAGCAACCCGAAGTTGGGATGCGACGAATGGTGCGCTGGATGTTACGGGTGTGGATAACGGGAAGAACAAAGTGGATTTCTTTGATAACTGGGATGCTCCGATGAACAATGGAACGCTCACGAGCGGGCGCGTCACGAGTTTCGCCGGATTGATTGCGAACACGACGCTAAAGAACTTCACGTTCTTTCATGTCGCCGATACGGATCTCGCCGGGCACAGTGCCTCGTGGACGACTGCTGCGGGTAATTATCGCACGATGATGCTGAATATGGACGGCTGGCTCGGGCAAATTCTTAACGCGGTGGAAGGCAACCCTTCACTGACCGGTAAAGTCGCTATCATTCTCACGGCAGATCATGGCGGAGGAACTCCAAGCAACCATCACAACGCTGCGCCGGCAAACGTGACAAACTATGTCATTCCGTTTTTCCTGTCCGCTCCTGGAGTACCGGCAAACTCGGAGCTCTATACGTTCCTCGCGAATCGGGTGACGCCGGGTACAGCAAACATTCTCTACTCAGCGGCGAATCAACCAATTCACAATGGCGATGTAGCGAATCTCGCAGCCACGTTGCTCGGTGTGCCGTTCGTCTCGGGCTCTTATATGTTTCCAGAATTCGTAAAGCCTACCACGGTCGCCAACCCCTCGACCGGCACGATCACGCTGACTTGGCCGATTTATCTCACCAACTATCAGTTGGAGTATAAAGATGACCTTACCGGGGGGACTTGGACGACGGAAACGACAGGCATCGCCGAAGTGGGCACGAACTTGGTCCATACCGTTCCGTCGGGCGCGCCGGGAGCACGGTTCTTCCGGCTGCACCGGCCCGAGTAGTGAGGGCGGCGATCGTATCGTTGGGGTTGTGCGCGTTGGCGGTGGCAGACGATTTGCGCGTGCGTCCCGGTTTTGTCGTCGAGCAGTTCGTGGGCGCGCCGCTCGTGGAAAATCCGATCGCGGTCGAGTGGGATTCGCGAGGGCGGCTTTGGGTCGTCGAGGCGAGGGGCTGTGTCAAAGTGATCGCCGATTCCGAACATGCGGTCGTCTTCGCGGATGGGCTCGGCAGGTGCGGAGGCGTCTTTCCGTGGCGCACCGGGATGATCGTGGCAACTGCGAAAGAGGTTCTTTTTCTCGAAGACAAAGACGGCGATGGAAGGGCCGATGTGCAGAAGGTTTTATTTGTCGGCGCGGTAACTGGCTTCGACTGGGGGCTCGATGGTTGGCTATACGCCGTGAGGGACGGGCATGATTTTCGATTTCATCCGGACACTGCTGCAATCGAGCCGCTCGCCGGAGAATCCGAAAACGGGCGTCGGCGCGATGACTGGGGGAACTGGTACGGCAATGGCGATGGAAAATGGCTCTGGCACTACTCCTTCGACGCGCGCTATCTGCGCCAGAAAATGGACGTAAGTCTCCGCACGACGCTCGCCAATTACGGCGACGCTGCAAATGTCTATCCCGATGGAAAAGCGGTTCCCGCAGGAAAGGCTGGGAGCTTCACGCCCTATCGCGACGAGCTTTTCGGGCTGGAATTTGCGACGACTTTTTTCATTTGCGATCCTTTGAACCATATCGTCCACCGCGAAGTGCTAGCACAAGACGGCGTATCATTTCTCAGCCGTCGCTCGCACGATGAAACGCACAGCGAATTTCTCGTCGGCGGAGCCCCCGTGATGGTGCGCACGGCACCCGATGGTTCGCTCGTCGTTGTCGATGAAGAGAAGGGGATTTACCGCATCGTGCCCACTGGAACAAAGCTTCGCGCCGTCCCGAATCTTGCCGCGATGGATAACGCTGGGCTCGTAAGGGCGCTGCACTCCGTGAGCGGGTGGCAGCGTGACACGGCGCAAAGGCTGCTGATCGAGCGCGCGGGTAATGAAGCAGTTCCGGAACTTCGGCGCATCGTGAGGCTCGGAAAAATCCCGAAAGCCCGGCTGCAAGCGCTCGCGACACTCGACACTCTCGGGGCTATGGATGACGAGGACGTCCGGGCTGGGCTGCGTGACCGTCAATACGCGCCCATTCGTACACAGGCCATCCGACTTAGCGAGAAGCTCGCCGCCGACGCGACCGTGCTCGATGACTTTCCTCCGTTCCTCGACGATCCAGACATCTGTGTGCGTCGTCAGCTCGCGCTGAGCCTTGGCAAATGGAGCGATCCACGAGCGACGGCGATGCTCACCACGCTCGCGGAAAAAATCCCCGGACAGCCGGACCTTCGGCCCGCTGTCCTCAGCTCGCTAAAGCCCGGAGATCCGCTCGTCAAGCGCATCATCGACGGTATCAAGCCCCCGCCGCCAGCGCCAAAATTCACTTCGCCGGAGCGGGAGAAAATAGCCGCCAGCTATGGCTCGGTGGCCGCATTAAAAGGCGACACGGAGCACGGGCGAGTGCTCTTCCTGAAGCATTGCGCGGAGTGCCATCGTGCTAAAAACGATGGAACCGAAGTCGGTCCATCGATCTCTGCCGAACGTCCGCTTGGAGAGACGCTCATGTCGCTTTTCGACCCGTCGGCTGTCGTCGAGCTCCGCTACCTCGAAAACAGAATCACGCTCAAAGACGGCAGTGTGAATGTCGGCGTCATCGTTGCAGAGTCGGTCGCCGATATTACGCTCCGCGTGCTTGGCGGAAGAGAAGTGAAGCTTTCCCGAGCAGAGATGACGTCGCAGCAGGCACTTGGAAAATCGCTCATGCCCGAAGGTTTTGAGACCAAGCTTGGCCCGCAGGACGTGGCGGATCTGCTCGGGTGGCTACAGGCGAAGTGAACCACATCATGCTTGAGTCTGGACGGGGCGTGCTGTTTCCTCCGAATCTATGTTTCGCCGTCTGATTTCCGTCTTCGCCTTCCTTTTGTGCCTCAGCCCGCTCCGCGCCGCAGTGTGGCAATCGGCGGAATTCGGTGTGGGTCTAACCCTTCCGGATGGACCCGGCTGGGCGACGATGCCGGAGG
>JAYSTZ010000248.1:0-1759 GCA_043719365.1 Verrucomicrobiaceae bacterium
TCATCCACCGCCTTCACATACCCCGTCACGCTCCGGAGCAAGCCGGTGCGAATCGGGAACCAAGTTTTGAGATTGCGAACTTCGAGAAGTGACACGCCGTGCTACATGCCGTGTTTTCGAGCGAAGGTGAAGCGGGAAGTGCGGCGCTTGCGTTTCAATCCCAGATTGCTACCCTGCACCTCAATATGAACGCACTGCTTGAACTACCGGAAATCCGCCAGCGCGTCGCTCGGATTTCGGTGGAAGATTACCATCGTCTCGGCGAGCGCTCCGTCGAATTGCTGCGTGGAACCATCGTCGAGAAAATGTCGAAATCACCCGCCCACTTCACCACCGTCGAAGACCTCCGCGAAATCCTCACAGGCCAAATCCAACCCGGCCACCTGCTCCGCACCGAAGGGCCGCTCACGTTTACCGACTCCGAGCCCGAGCCAGACCTCTGCATCGTGAAAGGTGCGAAGTCCGACTTCCGCAAAACGCACCCGACCACCGCCGAACTCGTCATCGAAGTCGCCGTCTCCTCGCTCGAAATCGACCGCGTCAAAGCCCACATCTACGCCGAAGCCGGCATCCCCGAATACTGGATCGTCCGCCCTGAAGAAAAGAGCATCGAAGTCTATCGCACCCCATCCCCGCAAGGATTCGAGGCACCCGTTTTATTCAAAGCACCCGCAATTTTAGAGAGCAGCGCAGTCCCCGGCGTCCGCGTGGAACTCGCACAGTTGTTTGCTTAAATGAAACTCCTCGCCTTTCTCCTCCTCGCCTTCACCAGCGCGGCGTTTGCCGACATCACACGCGCCGATGCGCTGAAAATTGCCGAGCGGTTCGTCAATCATCGCTGGACCGCCGAGTCCCGCCACATTCGTCACGGCAAGGATTCCTCGGGCATCGAGATTCACACGCCGGACCGCGCGGGTGGTCATGCGAATCCAGAATCCGATTCGTGGACGCTCGGAAAGCAGAACACCGGCGTCGCCTACAAATGGGGCGGCTGGGATACCCCGGAAACATTCGACGCCGGGCTCAACAAAGGCCGTGCAGCGGGCGACGTCTATACTGCGGACAAGCGCAAAAAAGGCGGTGCGGCCGTGAGCGGCGATTGCGTGGGCATCGACTGCTCCGGCTTCGTCTCCCGCTGCTGGGCGCTGAAAAACCGCGAGTCCACCTCTACACTCGGCGGCATCAGCAAGCGCCTCGCCTCGCCCGCCGAACTCAAGCCCGCCGACGTGATGAACACCGCAGGCGGCCACGTCATCCTCTTCGTCCGCTGGCTCGACTCCGAGAAAAAGCGCGCCCTCTTTTACGAAGCCGCCCCATTCTCCAAAACGCGCGCCGTCGAGCACGACATCGACGAACTCACCGCACGCGGCTTCATCCCGTTGCGCTACCGCGCCATCCGCGAGTAGCGGCTACATCACAAACGGCGTGTCGTTCGCGTGGTCGCGCTTCCAGCGCTCCAATCGTTCCTCCGCAGTGTAGCGGGCGGCGTGCTCCGCCATGACTTGCCGCTGCTCGGCATACCACGCCTCATCCGAAACCGGCGAAACCGGCAGGTCGGGAATATCGGTGGGCAAATTCAAATCGAGGTCCAATGGTCGTGGGCTCATCGGCGGCGAAAGTATTGGATTTTCTGCGTCTTCATTCGCCGCGCCCTGTAACACACCCGGCCAAATTGCAAAAGCCGGGTGTGATTAATCGTGGAATCGCGCGACGGTAGTAGGACAGCCTTCTAGGCTGTCGGAGTGGGATGGGCTTCCAG
>JAYSTZ010000249.1:0-26538 GCA_043719365.1 Verrucomicrobiaceae bacterium
TCATAGCCGCCGTCGCTGAAGTCCCACACCGGGCAAATTCCCCACGGACGCTCGTAGTCGTCCGAGTGCTCTTTCATCGAAAGAATCGGATAGCCCGCAGGAAGCTGAAACGAGTGCGCCGGATTCGCACCGCCGCCCCAACTGCACACCAGCCGCCCGTCGCTGTCGCGCGCCAGGCCCCACTGGCTGATGCGTCCACGGTCATGCCGCATCTCCACGAGCTTCCCGTTTTCCCAGCGAAGCCGCCGGTCGTTCGTGCAGATCGTGTTGTCGAGATTCCACAGCAGCCCGCTTTGCTGGTGCTCGATGTTCCCATGGTCCGGCTCACCTTTCCACGCCACTTCGCGACGGTCAGAAACGCCGTCTTTGTTGTCGTCGAAGTAAGCCCAGATCGTCGAGTCCTCGGTAAAGTGGACGAGCACTCTGTCGTGCAACGGGAGCACCGAGCGCGGGAGAATCACGTTGTCGATAAACACCGTGCGCTGATCCATCACGCCGTCGCCGTCCGTATCCACGAGCTTCACCACGCGACTCACCGGGTCGAGCTGCTTCGTCGCGTGCTCGTCCTGCATGTAAGTGCGCCACTCGCAGACGTAGAGAGCGCCGTTTCCATCAAACGCCATCGCCGCCGGCTCCTCCACCATCGGCTCGCTCGCGATACACACCAGCTTCGTGCCTTTCGGAATCTCAATGCTCTTGATGGCATCCGCTGGCTTCAGCGCGGGGAAAGTCGTATCCGGATTCCACTCGCCCTGTGCAAAAACAGTGGAAGCGAACACAAGCGGGAGAAAGGCAAGTCGGAGAGTATTGTTCATAAGATGTCGATTCGGTAAGTTCAGCGAACGTAATAACCCCGCAGAACGGATAACCACCATCGCGATTATGCCAAATTACGCAGTCCCAATCTATTCTCGCAGTGCCTGTCGTAGGGAGCGAACTCATCGAGGCACCAATGGAATTCGAGTTTGCGTAGAACTTCCATGAAAAAGAAGCCGCCCGGCGGAACTGATTCCACCGGGCGGCCAAGTGTGCGCTATTGCGGGGGGCGACTGCGGCTCAATTTCAAAGAGCCCGGAACTTACTATTGCAGAGCGGCGGCTGCGCGTAGTGCCGGGCGATGCAATGGGAGCTTATTACTCCCATAGGCGTAACTCGAGCCGAGTCGCCATCCATCACTTGATGGCGTGCCCTCATCCAACTCTGGATTTGCACGCACCAGCACTACGCGCGTCACTTACACTACCAAACTTATCTCGCCACCATGGCCCGCAGCAGCTTTGTGCTGACGAGCGAGCGGAGCCCCTCGCCGCCAGTCGTCACGACCTCCTCCGCAGTCTTCCCAATGATGCGGTCGCGCGGGGCGCTGGCAGCAATGAACCAATCCAAGTCGGCTCCGCCATCGAGCGAATTCCGTCCCTCATCCGGAGTGATGGACGAGCCGTGGAGCTTGAATTGACGGGCGTTGCCGACGCCCTCAGTGAGTTGCGCAATCTTCGAACCGTAGTCGGAAGATTCGCTGGCCCATGCTTTTGAAATGGCGTCGAGCGCCTGCCAATTGCCGTCGAAGGCCGTGCGTGCAGCGATGAGAATGTCCCACCCGGAAGAGCCACGCAGCTTGTCGGAGCCTCCACCGCCGATGATCACATCGGCGCCGTCACCGCCGTCGATTGCGTCGTTGCCCTCGCCGCCGAGGAGCATGTCTGCTGCGGCACCGCCAGTGAGGTTGTCATTGCCGTTTCCTCCGTTGAAATACACGGGGATGGTCAGCGCTTTGTCTGCGGAGATGGTGTCGTTTCCGTCGCCACCGAAGACGTTGATACGGCTGATATTCGCGGGGTAAATGTAGTTTGTCCCGTTGACGATGAGCGATGTGAGTCCGCTCACTGGGTCCGCTTTCACCGCGATGGTGTCGCCTAATGGCGTACCTTCTACGTCGAGCGTGAACGTGCCGCGGTCGATGTCGTGGTTGATCTGTCCGAATGGACCGCCGTTGGTGAATTTCGTGATGACTTCCGCATCCGCCGTCGCCGTCGCGCTTCCGTATGCTGTGCTGAGCGTCGCTGTGTTGGTGAGCAGTTTGCCGGGGATATTGGCTGATGCTGCGGTGACTTGCGCTTTCACTTCGACCGTGATTGTCCGAGATGACGGAGATACCCCGCTGACTGTGAGGTCGCCGAAATCGAATGTCGCCGTATCGAGGAAGCCATTTGCGTTTGCATCCGAAAGCGCCGCTGAGGGAACCGTCAAGTTTGGTCCCCCATTGAGCGGGACTGCTACGATTCCGCTGCCGATGCCGTTGGGCAATACTTTTGCAGAGATGAGTGCCAGTTCGCCCACCGCTCCGTATGGTAAAACGTCGGTCAGCACCGTGTCGGGGGAGCTTCCTTCCGGGAGAATGAACGAGACTCGGTAGGTGATGATTTCGCCGTGGAGCAGGTCGGTGATCTTCGGGTCAAACTGACCGAATTTTGAAAACTTGTCGCTCGTTTTAACGATGGTCTTCGTGATGGTCGGGCAGTTGACGGAGAACGTCGTGCAGGCTTCGCCGACGTAGTTATTCAGTCCGCCGATTCCGTCCATTCCGTTGCGTTCGCCGTTTGCGGCGCCGGAGTTTCCGGGTGTCGTGCCGCCTGTGGGATTCGGGATTGTGCCCTTCGCGCCGGGCAAGCTCGTGTAGGAGAAGTGCGCTTCGTTTTCGATATTCTGGCACGGCGCGACTTGATTGCTGACGGTGGTTTTGAGCGTAACTTCGATGTGGTCGCCGGGGTTCACGCGGTCGATGCTCACGTCGGCCACGCCGCCTGCGGACAAGTTGGAGAACCCGCTGCTGAGCACGACGCCGTTGCGTTTCACGAGCACGCTGTTGAGGTTGAAATACGGCGCGAGATTATCGGTGAGCCGCACGTCGAATGCCGCCGTATCGAGCGGCCCGTTGCCAGCCGTGAAGGACAGCGTGAACGGCACCGAGTCGCCCGCATCGCCCATCGCGACGTCAGCGGTTTTGCCGAAGTTAAAAAGGCGCGGCTCGACGACGCAGACTTCGAGCGGAGCCGAAGGATCGCCGTAGCTCACCGTCTCCACGCTGTCGCCGATATACTTCCGGGCCTCGAAGGTGTTCGAGAGCTTCGTGCCCGCTTGGTTGGCGACGACGTTTTGCACCAGCGCGTTGAACTCGACGACGACGTATTCTTTACCAGCGTCGTTGTCGTTGTTCACGTATGCGCCGAGGTTGTTAAACGAAACATTCTGACCGGTGGCACTGCCCGTGATGGTCGCCCAGTTCGTGATGATATTGAGCGACGAATTGCTCGAACCCGCTGGCGCTCCGGTCATCGGAATAGTCGAGACGATCGCGAGCTTGTCGTTGCCCGGAAGGTAGCTGATCCCGGCGGGCAGATGGTCCAAGAGCTGGAACCGCTGGGTGCCGCCCTCCGGCAACTCGACTGCGAGGCGGTAGCGGACGATTTCGCCGATGGTGACTTGCTCAAACCCGCCCTTGAATCCCGTGTGGGATTCCGAAGTGGTGGCCACGGATTTTGTGAGTTCGAGGCAGCGAATCGTGGTGAGAGCAGACGCAGTTTTATCCGTCGGCGTGAAGTCTATGCCGCCGTCCTTATTGGTGAAATTGCACAGCGTGACGGTGTTCGGCAATTCCTGGCACGCCGTGACATTGTCGTTGCGAACGACCTGCAGGTTGTAGGTCACGATGATGATGTTTTTCCCGCTGGTCGGACTGTATGCCGAGAGCGCGCCAGTGCTGGAGTCCGTGAACTGAATTCCTCCGGCAAACAGTCCTGGGTTACTCGGATCGATGTCCGTGAATGTAGGGTTTCCATTGGCTCCGCCGAAGACTTTGAGGTTTAGCGCGTTTAGCCCGCTGCTGGGAATCTGGAACCCAGCCGGGAGTGCTTCTTTGAGCGCGATGTCAAATGCTCCCGCCGCGCCGTTGCCCACGTTTTCGAGCGTGATTGCGAAGGTCACCAAATCGTTCGCATCCACGCCGGATACGCCGCTGGTGAGTTTGCCGCCAGCCAGCGTGGTCGAGTTGATCGTGCCACTCGCGAGCAGCCCGTTATTGAATGTCACGCCGCTCGGGAGATGCGTGCTTGCGTTGAACTCCTCGGATGGGCTGTTCGTGTCGATGACGCCTTTGCGAATGACCACGTTTGGCTCGT
This sequence comes from Verrucomicrobiaceae bacterium, assembly GCA_043719365.1. Classification (GTDB taxonomy): domain Bacteria; phylum Verrucomicrobiota; class Verrucomicrobiia; order Chthoniobacterales; family Chthoniobacteraceae; genus SXWH01. Next base: position 4,176 of record JAYSTZ010000249.1, read on the forward strand.
TGATGCGCACTTGCACAATCGCGTTTTGGTCGATGTTCCCCGCGTTGGTCGGCTCCTCGGTCGAATGCGCGAGGTTCGTGAGATAAAGGCCGTCCGCGAATGGCGCATGCGTCGCGGTGACGGTGAAGAGGATGTCGATTTTTGTAGTCAGCGCATCGGTGCCATTGACCGTGTTATCTAGGTCGAACGCGCCGTTGGCAGTCGGGTTGCCGTTGTCGGGGAAGTTCGCGTTGAAATGAAACTCGACCATGTTGTTCCCTCCGGTAGGCGGTATCACCACTGGGATTGTGTTCGGAAACTTGCCGGTAAAAGCGTTCGGCACAAAGACTGCCTCACCCGCCAAAGGGATAGTCAAGGTGGTCGGGGTCGTGAGGAAAGTAAGCGACGAGCTGACATCAAAAATCGGCAGCGGCAAGTAGTCCTTGAGCACCAGCCCGTCGGAGTCCGTGTTCGGCAGATCATACTCCAAACGATACGTGATCGTGTCGCCGGGATTCACCGACGGCGGCGACGTAAATGTCGTGTTGCCATTGATCGCGTAGATCGTCTTCCGAAGCTCACCGTGCGCGATCGGGATATTCGCGGCGCTGTCGTCAAACTGCTGGGTGATGTTGGCTTTCGCCTCGTCCACAAAGCCGGGCTGCCCAGCCAGCGCCGCATTGCCATAATAAACTTGCGCGATCATCCATTGAGTGGCGGCCGGGATTGGCACGCTGGCCGAGATCGCCTCCCACGTGTTGGTGGCCGTATCGAGCACGAGGGCCGATCCCCCGCCGCCGGGCAGCAGACTGGCGGCGTTGTTGTTGGAATAGAAGGATACGACAATCGCAGCGCTCGGGGCGGGCGGAATGTTGCCGTTAATGCTGCCAACATTGAAGAAGGAGTTCAGATTGACCATGGCGGTGCCGGTGCCAATGAGCGGACCGAAGGAGCTCAGGTTCACAGCCTGAAATGCTTGCGTGGTGACGCCCCCGTCATTGGTCAGCCGGAGCATGTTGGGATTGGTGAAGGGCGTTACTCCGTTGATGGTAGTGGTAATGGAACCCTGTTCAGCAGCCCATAGACCCGGCGTGAAGTTGGTAATCACATTTCCGACGGAGGTGAGTGGAAGCGACTCAAAGCCAGGGTCCGAAAGCAAATTCACCGAGCCCACAGCACCCGGTAAAGTGTTGAGCGGAATCAGCCGCGCGTTCGCAGTCACAGTGTTGCGGAGCAGATCGCCGTGATCGACCGAGCGGTCGCCCGATGGCGCGGTATCCGTGAACTTATCCTGAATCTGCGCGTAAAACGTGACCTTCGCGGTGGTCCCACTGTCGCCTAGATTACCGGTGCCCGTGAGATATGCGCCGTTTGTCCGGTCCACCAGTCCGCCAATCAGTTTTCCACCTCCTACGATTGTTGAATTTGGAAGGTTCGATTGGTGCGCAAGTTCGGACGAAACATCGAATTTGATGATGGTCGAGCCGTCCGTCGCCGTGGTGGTCAGATTGTTGTCGGAACGCAGCATCGTGGACACAGCTCCCGGTTTTCCGAAAGCGGCTGTTGCATACGTGAAGCCGTTGCCGTTCACCTGAAGCGTCGGGAAATGCGTCGAGTCAGTGTAGTAGCGCAGCCCGTCGCTCAGAGTGTCCGTGAGGAGCAAGTCGCCAAATGCGAAGTAATCCGACACTTGGACATCGATCGTGTATTTCACCACGTCACCCGGCGAATAACCGACTGGGCCGACATTGATCACTGGAATCGGGTCCACTCCCTTCTGGACTGCTAGCGAGCGCGCAATGACCGTGGCATCCACGGCAGTCGCGTCGCTGGAAACCACGATCGGGTTCACGCCTCGATCTCGCGGATCGAGCGGAATCCAACTTCCGCTCCCCTGTGCGTCGTTTGCTAACGTGACGCTTTGCCCGGTGGTGGGGGCGATGATGTGCGTGCCCCCGCCCGCAGCATTGGTCATCGGGACGTAAAAATCGATCCCATAAGAACCACTGCCCGTCAGCGTCGCCCAATTGCCAGTCACCGTCGCGCCTTGGGTATGCGCCGCTGTCGGGGGAATAATCGGAGCGCCAGCGCCGGGAGTCGCGCTCAAAAACGCCATCGTGTTCGGAAGGTTATCGACGAGATTAAAACTGGTCAGCGTCTGCCCCGGCGCGACTTTCACATTGAGATCAAATGACTTCTTAAAGTTCGGCCCAGTCGCCGTCTCGCCCTCCGGCCCGATGTAGGTTTTTGAAATGGTGAACAGCGCAGGCTTTACCAAATCGTCCACACGCGAGCCGGCATCCGGAGAGTCGGAGCTTGGATCATCCAGCGCAGTTTCCCCGTATTTAAAGCCGCCATAAACCGCGATAGGGAGCGCGACCCCAACATCCGCAAATTGGTGAACTTTGACAGTCACGCTCACCGGAATCGTCGGCTGGCCGGGAACGAAACTGCCGAAAGGAAGATCAAGCGTCACCACTTGATCGTAACTCGCAAAGCCCGCTGTGGAGATTGCCACGCCATTTCCATCTGTCATGGTGCTGCCGCTGAGTGGAACTCTATCGTATTTTGCTGTCGGCATGAGATCGATCCCAAACGCAGTGGCACTCAGAAGCGTGATGCCATCGTGCTCGTTCGGGCCGACACCGTTTGGACCGACGCCATCGATCCCCGTGGAATCGAGCAACAAATCGATATACGGCCCATAGCCGATGACCGACGCGTGAGGATCGACGTTCACGACAAAAGTGAACGTATCGCCGATGAGCGCCTCGCTCGGAGCGTCGAACGAAACGGTGGGAAAAATAATCGCAGGGACCGTGCGCGCCTCCAGCGTCTCGATTCCTGTGCGTTGTTTTTTCCTGTCAAATAGCGAGCACCCTCGGCGAGCGAGCGAGCGAGCTGCGTCGTTATTGAATAGTGGAGATGGAATGAGCGATTTCATGTTCGTGATGTGTTGATGTGTTTTGTTTTGCGACCGCGCCGTTTTAGAAAAAAACGGCGCGTCACATACATCTTGCGAATCCCCCACCGACCCCGGACAAAGTTTCTGCACATTTTCGCGCGGGTGGCGGGCTTTTGGGAACTGTTGGCAGGCGACATGAAGGTTTATTAATGCAGGGTTTCTGAGGAAAGAGGGAGCTGCGGCGGGCGACTAAAAAATGAATGAAAACATGTCCGTTTACGTTTTGCAGCCTCGGACATCCTGAGCTGCGGGGAAATTGACTGAGCCGAGGTTTTGCTGCGTAGCCGCAGCAATGACAATAGCCGTGGGTGAGGAACGAGCCCACGGTAAAGAGCGCAAGCAAGTGTGCCGCGTAGCGGCTTAACAACAGACGTGGGTGCGCTGTGGGTTTTCCGCTACGGGGCGTATGCGCCTCCACAGTTTCCGTGGGTTCCCTCGTCACCCACGTATTCGTGTTGCTGCTGCTACGCCGCAAACGCGGTTCACCGATGTTCCTCACTACTCTTGCAAAGTCAGGTAGAGGTCAGGATGTCTGAGCCTGCTGGGCAAAGCTACAGCAGGCTGTAGCAGTCCAAGGCCTTCCGCGGGCTCACCCCGTTTCCCCGCGCCGGAATCGCCGCGCAGCAGCGACAAACGGAACGAAAAAGGAACGGCGAATTCATTCATTCGCCGCTCCTTGTTCTTTTGCGTATCCGCTTTCGCAGATTACGGGACTTCGATTGTCACGATTGCTTGCGTGTTATCGAAGTAGGTGACGCGAGCGACGAGTTGACGTTGATTATTGTAACTGCGGGCTTGCGTGGTCGTCCCTGCGACGACGGGAAGAGCGGTGAATACTTTCACACATTTACCCGCGAGCGGCTGGCCTTCGCGCAGGGCCAAATAGACGTTATTGGAACCGTCGGCAGACCAGAGCCCGACATTGTCGAAATTGCTACTATTGAGTTGCGCAGTGAAAATTGGCCCAGCCCCAGCACCCTCGGGCAGTGCGTAAGAAAGGAAGGCTTTGAAATTCGCGGAGGCACCGGGTGCGGCGGAAGACTCGCGAGCCAGCAGAAATTGGCTCGAACCGTTGCTCCACCAAAGCCCTTGGTCATCAATTGAGGAAGCGTTTGCCAGTTTAGCGCCCCAGACTGTGCCGACTGAGTTGATCGCTGGAGCGTTGAGAGTGCCAAAGGTGAAAGGCGTGCCTGTGGCCGCGCTTCCTTTTGCCACGACTAAACTCGTGCCACCGCTATTCATGCGGAAAATACCGGCGTTGTTCGCGCTGGGGACCGCACCAGTTACGGGTGCAACGACTGCCATATCCGAGCCGGTATCGTTTTGGGTCGGGTTCCCGAAATTCCCGAAGAACACACCGGGACCAAATCCTGGGGCGACACCCCCTTTGAGCGCAAACTCCGTCGCCACTGTGGTATCTTCTATGGTGAAGATGCCCCTCTGTGATGAAGGAAACATCAGTTGGGCGCACACTTTTGCAGGACCGAATCCAGCAACGCCTTGGCCTTGGCCGGAAGTGGATACACCGTTTCCGAGGAGCGCAAAATTGGAATTGAGCGTCTTGGGTCCAGTCGAAGTGATGACCGTCGCGCCGCGTCGCAGGATCAAACGTGCGCCGCTGCCTGAATCCATGTAGAGTGCTTCGTCATTCACTCCAAAAATCACGCCGCCGACTGCCGGAACGAGCACCGCAGTAAAGGCGACCGTTCCTTCCGCAAACGAAGCCTGAGTGAAGCTCTTGTAGCGCGCACCGGGGATTCCCGCCGCCGCACCCTGCTCCTGCGCGACCAGCCCGAGCACTCCACTTCGCACGATCCAGATGCCTTCATCCTTGGCAGGCGTCATGCCGGGGAAAGCCACTTTTGCTCGGAATGCGATGTCACCGTTTTGGTCGAGCATCGGGTCCGAGAAACTTTGGAACGACGAATTGACTACCGTGAGGGCGGCGTCCACTTGTGGGGTCAGTTGTCCCTTCCTTGCTTTCACCGTCGCTGGCGCTCCAGCGACGATTGCCGGGACGTTCACCATGCCGACACGGAGCATGGTAGAGACAGCGACTTCTGCGGCATCATTGATGGAAGGAACGCCGAAGGTTTTATAAATCGTCCCGAGCGGTTCTCCGCTGACTTGAGCATCGGCCACGAGCGTCTCAGTCGCGATGGGCGCAATCACGGTGTCGTAGTTGAACACATTGTTGTCCATCGCCAACACGATCTGCCCGCCGGGGCGGATGGCGAGGCTGGAACCACTCGGGCTGGCACCGGCGTGAATCCTGTGCTCCCAAAGCGGAGCCCCCGTCGCCTGATCGTAAACCGCAGTGTATTGGTCAAAGCCGAAATTGATTTGGGAATGTCCGGTCACCAAGACGTTTCCGGCTGCATCCATTTTTATCGCGGAAGGAACATCTGAGTTGTCCGCGAAGACCCCATTCGAAGGAGCATTGTAAATCCGCGTCCACAATATCGCCCCGGTTGCTCCGTTGTATCGCTGCGTGGCAAAGTTTAAATTGGTTCCGCCCCCGCCGAAAATCTGACCCGTCAGAAAAACGTCCCCACCCGCACCCAAGGCGATTCCCGAAGGGAGTCCGAATCCCGAAGAATGTGTCCCCGTGTAGGTTTGAGACCACAATAGGCTTCCAGTCGCCGCCGCGTATTTTACGGTGTACCACCCTCCGTTCGGCCCGGTTCTGCCTTGGCCCGTCACGATGACGTTTCCGCCAGCATCCACCGCCAAACCGTTCGGCGCTACTCCCTGCGTGTCGTTTTTTACCCACAGTAGATTTCCAGACGGATCATATTTGATCGTCGCGAAAATAGTTCCACCGCCGTTGAGACGGCTGTTACCGGTGACAATCACATTGTCGGAACCGTCAATCACTAGCTTGCTGGGATCGTCGTAATCGTAATCTGGCCCACCCGAATCGTAGCCCTGCGACCACAGCAGCGCTCCGGTGGCTCCGTTATACTTGGCTGTATAAAAATCGTTTTCGATGGCGGAGCCAGTCGATCCCCTTGCAAGAATCGCCACATCGCCCGCAGAATCCACGGCTACAGACACGGCAGTACCGAGTATCAAAATCGGGTCAGCATAAGTCACTTCCCACAGCATCGCTCCAGTCGTTCCTGCATACTTCACAGTATAAACGTCAGTATTTGCAACAGCACCCCCGTTGTGGAGAGAGCCCGTCACAATGACATCCCCCGCAGCATCCACCACCATTGCGCTCGGACGGACGGTCGTGTTTCCAGCACCATTGCGCCGCACCTGCCAAACTTGCGCTCCCGTGTTGCCGTTAAATTTCGTCGTCACGAAGTCCCTGCCCGTGAGGTCGGAAATTGAATTGTTCGATATGACGTAAACATCTCCCGAATTATCCACCGCAGTCGCGATGTTCCCTTCATTTGGAGCCATCCAAACCGGCCCAAACTTCGTCGGGACAGCCTCAGCGAGCGGAGCGAAGCCAAGGGCCAAAACGCAAGCGACCCGCAAAGGAGAAACTATTCCCGAAAGGAACCGGATGCCCGCTCGACCTCGACGAGTAAGAACGGGTGTGGCTTCGTGGCTGAGGACGTGAGATGGAAGTAGCGATTTCATGTTATTAGTAATGTATTGTTGGATTTTGTTTCGAGACCGCCCGTTTAAAAACCGGCGCTTCACACACATCTTGCGAATCCCCCGCCGACCCCAGACAAACTTTCTGCGTCTTTTCGTCCGATTGGCAGTTTTGTGAAAAAGTGGAACCGGGGGTATAAAATAGAAATGAAAAACATGTATCCAGACGTCATTTCCACTTTGGGAACCAAGAATCTTTCAGTTGCGAAAATATCGGGCGACAAACGAGTGTCACTGGGCCGAGCCCGATTCGATTCACATGCTCAGCAGGGCAATCCTTTTTTATGGATTTCCAAGTATAGGGGCGATTGGGGTTTCAGTGAGAAATTTCACGAGCGACTCGATTTGGGCATCGCTCAAAATCCCGCCTTTTTCTTTTGCAAATGCGGGCATCAGCGTGCCCTCACGCCCATCAGTGATGTGTGCCCGCCACCACGCGGCATCGCGCCCTTCCTTTGGCACCCGCAAATCCGGCACTATCGCTGCGCGGTGCTCCGCATCGTGGCAGATAGCGCAGGCGTTTTGATAAAGCTCCAAGCCTTGTTTTGCATCCGCCGGGCGCGCGTGGCACGCGGCACAGTCGCCCTGAAAGACGGCCTGCCGGTTCGCTTTTGCGAACGCGAGATTTTGTTCCCGCATGGTAGTCACGGTGGCGGTGTCTGGAGGGATGATTTTTGCGGTGACGAGCAATGTCTTCGCCCCGTGATCGGTCATCACATAAACAGTCTTCGTCACTTCACCAATCTTCCCCGCGACGTTCATGCGCACGCGGAGTGTCTCGCTTTCACCGGGCTTCAGTTTGAACGGCGTTTCTCGTCCCGCCAGCGAAGTGCAGCCGCAGGAGACGTTGATTTTCTGGACCTCGACCTCTGCTGGAGAGCCGTTCTTCATCGTGAAGTCGAAAGCCGCGATCGTTTCCCCATCGCGAAGGGTTTGCTCTTTTTCCGTTTGATCCCACGCGAGGACGCTCGCTGGGATTTCGCCATCGCCCGCCGGGGAAGGCTCCCGTGGTTCATCACCACGGGAGCCGACCACTGCGAGCAGGCTCAGCATCAGCGCAACAACAAGGGGTCTGCGGATCGTTTTCATATTTTCAGTTCGCGGTTATGTTGTTGCGCCGATTATGGTTACTTCGCCGCTTTCACGGGTTCAGGATTTTGGTCCAGTTCTGGTTGCTGTTGAATCCGGAGAGCGTTCGGAGTGAAGCTCCAAGTCTGCTTCGAGCCGCTCAACGAGTGGCACGGAGACCAAACCTTCAGTTTGAAAAGGTATTGCTTTGAGCCGAGGAAGTTCATGTTCCCAAAGTCTGTCGAAGTAGCATTTCCACCCACGACGGCTGCGGCAAGCGTATTGGTCGCTGTATCCCATGCTTCCCACGCCCAATTGTAAGGCGGGTTCATAAGGCCCACGGGAGCGGTGAGCGTGATTTTGTAGTTTCCGTTATTCAAATCAACAGCGTTAAGATTAAACAACCGTACGGTGCTTGGCACCGCAGGCAGTTGTTGGATGGTCACATTGTCGATCAAGAGATCGTTGCCATCACCCTTTGCGTCCTCAGCGAGGAGAATTTCAAAAATCACGACTCCTTGCGGTGCTTTAAACGAAGCGGAGTAAAGATTCCCGCAGCCCGTTGGCGCATCGCTAACGTTGGTCATTGCGATTGGCGTTCCATCAGGCTTCTTCACCACCACTGTTAGTTTCGGGGTGACGTTGAAGCAGCAGCTAGGAAGTGGTAGGTATCGGAAACAGACCCGATACTCGGCTACCTCACCCGCGTCCGGCTTAGGCAGGTCGATTTTTTCCTGCACGATTGCAGTGTTTTGTCCTGCGGGCTGGTTGGTCAAACCATTGACGACCATCACTCCACCGGAAAAGTCCTTCGCCTTTTTGCAAGCTGGAGGAAGCTGCCACACCGAACATATCTTCTCAATTGCTTCGACTTTCGTGAGAGTGACGCGCCCCGGAAGAATCGGAGTAGGCTGCCCAGCCGTCACGAATTCATAACGCGAGCCAAAATCTCCGCCGCCGATGTCCATCGCTCCATTTGGGAACAGATTTTTCCCAGAGTTGGGGCAGCATGGGTCGGCATCGACTGGTTTGGGACAGGCGATTTGGTAGTCGTTGTTTTTACCCACAACCCCTCCTTCCACGGTTAGTTTGGTGACGTTCGTGCCCAGTGTGAACGTACCAGTAGCACTAAAATCGAATCCGCCGAGCGAAGCGTTCAGCCCCGCTATGGTGGAAGGATTTACTGCAAAGCAGTATGACGTGCCGGCTGTAAGCGATGGGCTTGTGAGCGTAGCGACTGGCGTCAGATTTCCAGCCTGAAAGAGGTTCAGTGCGATGACACCCGTCCCCGTTGAATTTCCGTCCTTCGGCAGCGAGTAGGTGAAGCAAATATTCCCTGGGCCGCATTTGCTGCTCTTGGCAGCATCAAACTGAATATCTCCAGTCGGACTTTTCGTGCATTTACCGCAGATATTGTCGATATACGCGTAGCCCCAGTGCCCGCCCTTTGTACAGTCTTGAGTGACAAACTGCACGGTCACGGTCTTTCCGACCATGGTCGAGAGATCGATCTGCGCGCAACTCCAGTCCTTGTAAACCAATGGCTCATTGCCGAGCATCTTGGTTTTGAAGAATGGATTCGTTGAGTCGGAGATCAGTTTTCCAGTGCCGTTCCCGAGGTCAACCAGCCCAGGAATCACCACACCGTTTGAAACCACGCGTACCTGAAATGCCGGTTGTTGTATGAGGGTGTGACTAGTCGGACTCGGATTTTGTAGCACTACCGCGTACCAAAATCGGATAATCGCCTCCGATTGAGTCACCGTGAACGTCTTGGAAAGCAACTCCGCACCTGCGCCATTTACAGCATTGCCGATTCGGACTGCATGACTGGAAGGAAGCTGCGTGTTGATGTCCGGGCCTGTCTGTTGAATGCCAACATTCGGGTCGATCCCCGTGTTGGTGGTCGTGTGACGAGCAGCCGAATTTCCCAAGGCTCCTGGCAAAACTCCCGAAGTGAAGTTTGAATAATCGGGCTCCCCAGTATTTGGGTTAACCTGCCCGAAACCGCCGGTCCACTCTTGGAGTTTGAGTCCGTTGGGCTCAAAATCTCCGTTTCCGCATGCGCTCTGGCCGTTGATTTGTACGGATTTCACTGTGTAACGGGCATTGGGATTCCGTTTGAGTGCATCAATTCGTTCAGCGTCTTCACGCTCGATCTTCATGAACTCGGCCAGCGAAAGATCATGATGATCGAGCGAATCGTATTTCCGCTTCGCGGAAGCTTCGAAATCGGCAGCGAGCGGATTTTTGACAGGCTCCGCTGCCGACTTTTCCGAGTCTGCGGGTTTAACAACTGCGGGACCATCCACTCTCCGCACACCTTCTGGCTTCATTTCGCCCTTCGGCCCGCCGCCTTCCTTCACTCCCGGTTCCCTTCGTTCCTTGTTGTCCCCACCTTTCACCGGTTCGCCATTAATGATGCCCGGTTCGCCGGGGTCTTTTTTGTCTCCTTTGATGGTCGGGATTCCCCCGCCAGGGGGAAAGAGTGGGGCCTTCACGGGTTTTCCCTCTGCCGGTGCGGGCTTCTCGCGGTCTCCCCCCGCTGCTTCCTCCTTCATCTTGCGAATCTCTTCCGCTCTCGGTGCTGCGGGTTCTTTCGGTACGGGCGCTGCTGGAACAGGGGCTGGCGCGGGGGCTGCGGGTTTTTCCCCGCCTCGGATTCCCCCCTCTTCTTTTGATTTGGCCGCTTCTTCCGCCGCCGGTTTTGGCTCGGCAGGTCGAAGGCGAGGTTTTATGGGTTCCTGCGCGAGTAGCGTGCCGCTTAGCGCGAGCATGGCCAGCGTCGCAAGGGCGCTGGCTCGGGTATTGATGTTACGTTTCATTGTGTTGATGTATTGATGTGTTTTATTTTGAAGCCGCGCGTTTTGAAAAAACGGCACTTCACACACATGTTGCGAATCTTCCGCCTATCCCGGACAAAGTTTCTGGAATTGTTTTCCAGTCCAGCGACATGCCGCGATTGAGGTGCATGGAGTCGCTTGCGAACGTAGTCCGAGACTTTAGTCGGCGCGATCTCAGTCACGGAGTGGGGGTGTGACCGCACGGTGCTGTATAGGAAATCTCCGCCGCAGAGTCGTGGCTCACGCAGACCCTGCGTGATTGGCCGAGCGCGAAGCGCAGATCAAAAGATCGTGGCACCAGAAGAAGTGCGCTTCGCGATAGGGAAATCACGCAAAGGGCTGCGTGAGCCACGGCGCGAGATGCCCCCGCTTCTACATCACCGTGCGGTCACGCCCCGGAGTGGATGCGGAGTTTTCTTTGCTCTCCTTTTCTGCGAAGCGAGCCCGCTTTCTTTTTACTGCGTCGTAGCCGACTAAAGTCGTGGGCTACGTTCGCAAGCGCGCTATCGCGGCGTTCGAATTAAAAAAATCCCTACGAAGTTCGTCGGCTGTGCTTCGATCACGCGGCGGTCACACCCGGTCCATTTTTGCAGGCAAATGGGCGTGGAGTTTCTCGCAAAAAGGGGCTCATGGAACACTCCGTGGAACATTTAATCGGCATTGCGGCTCTCATTTAGGAGAATCTCCGTAAATGCCTCAACAATGGGTTTCTACTGGAGTTGAGGCCCATTGCGGGGGGTACGCAGGGGGTGTCTCGCCGGGTAGAGTGGCATTGAAGAGTCCCGCAATGGTCGCCTAGCGGAGTCGGATGGCTCTGCGCAGCCGCAACCAGAACGCCACGCAGCCATCACACCGGTTGCGCGACGGCGCAGTGCGCGAATACCTGCTCCGATGCTCGCTATGTCAGCGCTCGCTGGAGCTGCTGCATTTCTTCGAGGATGGTTGCATCATTCGGATTTTCCAGCGTGGCGGCTACTTGTTCGCGCACGGCTAGGCGGAAGCTTTGGCGCAGGCGCTGCACGGCTTTTTCGCAGGCGGCGATGCTCAGGCCGGTTTCCTCCGCAGCCTCGCGAATCGTGAAACCGGTGCCGGTCTCGGGATTCAAAAAACGGCTGAGCACTTGGAACTGCGGAGCGTCGCGGCCAGCGGTGGATTCCAAATGGGCGATGGCGGTGCGGAGGATGTTCTTCGCCCAGTGACGTTCAAAGTTCAGCGTTTCGTCGCCGCTGTTTTTATCCACGAGCAGCCACTCCTCCACCTGCTCGTGGTCGATGGAAAGCAACTGTGCCGCGCCGCCGCGTTTCTGCGCTCCCGCGTGTGTGCGAAGACTGCCGAGATGCCGAGTGAATGCGGTGAGGATGAACGTGCGAAGCCGGCCTTTCTCCGCGTCCGCCTTTTTGAAAAAGCAGGCGTGCCCCGTATCGGCAAAGAAACTCTGCACGGCATCCTCCGCATCATGCGGCGAATACCCGCGCTGGCGCGCAAAGGCGTAGAGCGGAAACCAGTAGGTATTGCACAAATCGGAGAGCGCCCGGGCCTCCGTGTCCGCCCCCGCATCCCGCAACGCAAGCACGCAGCTCCAGTGGGTGGAAAGGAAAGGGGAGGCGCTGCGTGCGGGATGCATCAAGTGGAATCGGATTACGGCTGTTTCTTGGGATTACCCCAATCGGTCGATGAAGAAGTGAGGGAGGGATCTCCGCCGCCGCCCATGATGGAATCCGCAGCGCCGTAGAAGTATTCCAAAAGCGCGTTCAGCGTTGCGTCGAATCCGGCAGTCGCTCCGCTCGTGCGCAGGGCCTCCACGGCCTCCACGACATCGACGACGCGGGTGCCTACGACTTCCTTGAGTTCCTCGTCGCTCGCGTCGCGCGCGGCGGCTTCCAGAAGCTCCATGGCGACAGATTCCAGTTGCGCACTGGCGGCGAGTGCGGCGGCGGGGGCGGCGCTGCCGGCTTTGCTGAGGTAGAGTTTTACTGCGGCAGAAGTTCCGGCGAATGAGTAGAGTAAGGTTCGTTTCATGATGTTGTTTTTATTGTATGTTTGTCTGGAGAAAATGCGTGAGGGAAAAGTCCGTTGGCCGGATAATCCGCGAGGCGTGCGAGTTCCTCCGCTGTGCCCGGGCAGCGTACACCGCCGGGCCATAGTGGGGTGATTTTTTCCGCAGGCAAAGCGCACGCGGGCAATCGGCCCTGATGCCATGCTTCACGCGCGGCATCCCGAAGCCAGAGGGCGAGCGCCAGACGGTCGGACGGCGGCGGTTCCTCCGGTGTGCAGAGATGCGCGGCGTGTGTCTGCGCATCCATTCCGGTGACAAACGGCAGACGCCAGTAGTCGCTAGTCCATTGCCACCAGCGGCGGCGGTCCTGATTCCCCGAGATATTGCTGTCTCCTTCATCCTGCCCAGCGAGCCACCATGTCGGCGCGTAGGCCGCCCACCGTCCGTCGGCCTGCCCGGTGCCCAACTGATGGTCCACATGGCAGCCGGGGCGACGACGATAAATTGCATCATTCCCGATCTCCGCCAGCAGGCGGCCAAACGCCCGCCGCTGAATCGCCCACGCGTGTGTGCGCGTGATGTATTTACCCTTCACCAGCCGCGGATGCTCCGTGGGCAATGGATGCTGCAAATGCTGACCGCCGAGAAAGAACAAATCCCAGTCCGCAGGCAACAACGCCGTCACCTCCGGCAGCCACTCCGCCGTACGCGGATGAAAGACGACATCGTCCTCCAGAATGAGCAGTCGCTCCACGCCGTCGCGCTGTGCGGCGGCGATGGTCTTCCAATGCGAAGCCCGGCAGCCCCACGCGCCCGGGCCGGCCCGCCACCAGTCCGGCAATTTTTGCTGCCTGCCATCCACGGAGTCCACCCAAGTGATGTCGTCACTCTTCGCGAGATTCAGTTCCAGTAAATGCGCGAGCAGCCGCTCCCGCCGGTCTGTGCGGTCCGGGAGAGAAATGATGGCGATGCGGTCATATAATCGGGGAAGTGAGCTCATGGGCGCGGACGGTCATCGGTTTTCTTGCGAGGGTCAATTTCCAACGGCTCAGCGGGTTTCGGGTCGATCGCGTGCGCGTTGCCCTTTGTTTCGCGGGGAGATTTTTTGAGATCATCGGTGAGCCGTTTCACAGTAGCGCGCAGTTCATCCGTGAGCATTCGCCACTTTTCGTCAGTCGTGCGGATAGCGTCCTTCAAGGCGGCGGCTTTGCTTTCCTTCTCTCGCGCCAGTTCATCGCGGAGCCGTTTCACTTTGTCATTCAGGAGACCCGTCTCCTGCTCGTTGGTGGCTCGGCTTTTTCTCTCGAGCGCGAGTTCATCGCTAAGCCGTTTCACTTCCTCTTTCGACTCTTGCTTCGCGCTCTCCAACTCCCCTTTCAGATTCTTTATTTTCCCCAGAATGACAGGGTCTTCAGGCGGTCCCGGCTCATGGCGGAGCGATGCAATTCCCAGCCCCGCGGCGACTCCGGCGATGGCGCACAGGACGGGCAATGCTCGCCCCATCGTGCGCGGCGGCGGCGCACTGTCTTGCGGGCTTGCTGCGGGATCGGTATCCGCTGGCGACAGGCTGCACACTTCGCCGTGCTGCGTCATGTAAATGGACATTTGCTCGCCAGTCACTGGGTGCGCCGCCGTGAATTCCTTGACCGGCCAGTACGGCAGAATGCTGGCGGCGCTGGCCTGCCAGACGAGGTTTCGCTGGTTCGGTCGAAGGTCGGTTTTTTGAAAACGGTGCCGCTTGCCATCCGGCAAAGTCACGTCGTGTTTCGCTATGTTTTCGGTTTCCTCGTCCGAGGGAAAAGCGGGCGCTGTCCAGTCATTCAGCAGCGATGCCTCGCGCAGGCGCAGCGTCGCGGGGTCGAGCATGATCCAAGCGGTGCGGCGAAGCGCGGCATCTGAGGCGTGGATCGGCACGAGATAAAAATCATCCCGCGGATCGGCAGGGTCTTTTACGAGGATGGGCTCGCCGGTCTGTCCGCCATCGAGCACCTGCTGCCATTCTGGGCGGGCGTGGAGGCCGTGCGCGCGGGCTTCTTGCAGAGCTGCAGTGCGCGGGTTATCGGCCTGCGCAGATCGTTCACCAGGAGCCACCGCGAGCGCGGCAGCCGCACCGTTTCCCGAAAGGACGGGCACCAGCGCCAGCGCGCCTTTTCCCTCCCAATCGGGGCTGCCCTGGAGTCCGCGCGGGCTGAGCAATTCCTCCAGCGCCATGTAGCGTTCATGCACGCTGCCGGGCGGATTATTCGAGGCCAGACACGGGCAAGGTTCCGCCGCCGTGTGGCGAAACGTCGGCTGCTCCGGCATCGTCGTGAGGCCAAAGAATTTGGGCATTCCCGCCCAAGCCGGATCGCGCATCAGTACGCCAGCCACGCTCCCGTCGTCCCGCAAAGTGCGGCCGAACGCGACGACCCAGTGCATGCCTTTGCTGATGAGCAGCAGGCAGGGCTGGCCGTCCTGCTCGACGGCCTGCACGATGCGTGCGGCGACCGGCTCCGGTTCTGTGCGAAAGAGTTTTTCCCATATGCCGCCGCGAGTGTTCAGCAGCGTCAGCAGACTCTCCGCAGGTGATTTCACCGGACGCCGGTCGTTTGCCTGCCGCGCATGATCGCGCACCCGGCGGAACATCTGGTGCTGCGGCTCCACCACGCTTCCGCCGACGCTGTGTACCATCATCACACACGCTGGGCCGCAGTAGCCATTGCAGTCCTGAAGATGGCGCGGAATGCCCAGACGGACGTGTGGAGATGAAGTGGTGGATGGAGTCATGGTTGCGTTTCTTTTTCAAACTCGGTCAGCCAAACTTGCGCCGCCTCCGCGCCGATGGCCTCCGTGAGCAGTTCTGTCGCCTTGGCCGCCTTCTCGCGAAGAATATCCGCGAGGTCCTGCGTGCCGCTGAGACGCGCTGCCCGTCGGATACTGCGCAACGCGAAACGCCAGTGCTCCTGCACCTTCGGCCAGTCCTTGTGTTTGTAATGGAAGCTCCCGCAGAACATGCCAAAGCGGCTGAGCATCCGCAGGTGTTCGAGGTCGGAAATGTAGAGCCGATGAAGCGGGGTAGAGCGTTCCTCCGCCTCCAGCCCGATGCGTTTTAGCTCGTCTTCGTCCGCAGATTTCTTCGCTGCATCATACCGCTTGAGCGCCGACTCCGTAGCCGTTACGCGCCAGTGGACGTTCGACGGTTCCTGCGCCAGCAGGCCCACCAAAAGCCGATCTGCTTCGTCAAAAAGAGTGCGCTGCGGGCGAGGGGGAGCCGCCATAAATTCTCCCGCTGTGAGGAGCGTGAGCGCCTGATGATACGAGAAACGGACGTTCTCCGGCTTCCAGTCCACAAGCTGCGCAGCGGCTTCCATCGCCGCCAGGAGAGAGGAATCATTCGCTGTCTGATCGTCCAGGCTGCGGTGAGTTTGCGCGAGCATGGTGTGCGTCTGCGCCGCCGTGATGAGCGCCTCCTGACTCTTCGCCGAGCCATCCGCGAGCAAGCGCGGGCGCAGCGCCGTCCACTGCCGCAGCGATTCCTTAGCAGCGGCGAGCGCTTTGTCATGCGCGCCTTTTTTTCCCTCAAGGAAGGTCGGCTCCAGCGCCAGCCGCGCCACCAGTGCTCGAAATTCCAGATCGTCCGTCGGCTGCGCCGCAGCAAACGCCAGCGTTTCATTGAGCGTGGACGCCGCGCGGTCGAGTTCGTTGTTTTTAATCAACGCCTCGCCCATCCGCCAGCCCGCCAAAACTCGGGCCCGTGCTGCGCGAAGGTCTGCCGAGCCGCGATCCGGCGCGGCTTTCCGGGCCAGAGCGAGCGCTTCCTCCAGTCGTGAGAGCACGCCTTTCGCATCACCACGCGGCGCGAGGATCTGCGCCCACTCAGTCAAGAAATCCGCACGCCGCGCAAGTTGCTCCGGCGTGGAATCAGGATGCCGGGAAAAGTAATCGCCGACGTTTTCAAAGACCGTATCCAGAAGGTCCAGCCGCCCCAGCGGAGCGAGAAGCGAAGGCAATTCCCGCGTCATAAAATCCACCCGCGCCTCCGCAGCCGCTTGCGCAGCCGCGCGCCGCTGGCTCTCGCGCCAGACCGTCGCCCCGCCTGCGAGAACGCTACAGGCGAGCAGTGCGGAGAGCACCGCCAGAGCGGGCTTGCGCCGCGCCCAATTCGCCAGCCGACCAAAGAGCCCTAGCGGACGCGCAACGATGGGCAGACCATCGAGCCAGCGCTGGAGATCATCTGCCAGAGCTGCGGCGGAAGCGTATCGCTGAGCAGGCTCGCGGGACATGGCCTTCAGCACGATGACTTCCAAATCGCGCGGAATCTCCGGCTGCTTTGTGCGCGGGGCCACCGGTGCGTGGTCGCGGATGCGGGTCAGGATTTCCGGTGCGCTCGCCCCTTCATAAGGCCGAGCACCGCAGAGCAGTTCGTAAAGGATCGCGCCCAGACCATAGACATCGCTCACGGTAGTCGTGGCCTTTGAACCGCTGGCGGCGGCTTCCGGCGCGAGATACGCGGGCGAACCGAGCACACTGGCGGTGCGCGTCACACTGCCGTCTTCCTCCGCCCACTTTGCCAGCCCAAAGTCCGCGACGTAGGGATGATCTGCCGCATCGAAGAGAATATTCGCGGGCTTCAAATCCCGGTGAAGCACGCCGCGCTCGTGCGCGTAAGCGATGGCTCGGGCGAGCGTGACGAGCAGTTCCGCGCTGCGCCGCCACTGCCGCGCGTAAGTGCCAAGGCGCTCCGCGAGTGTGCCGCCGGCAACAAACTGCATCGCCAGCCACGGACGTCCGTGCGCGTCCTCGCCGGCATCGTAGAGCGGGAGGATTGCCGGATGCTGCACCGCAGCCATCGCCTCCACTTCCACGAGAAACCTCCGCCGCGCCTCCATCGCGCGCAGCGTATCCGGCGCGATCATCTTCAGCGCCACCTCGCGTCGCGACGACTCCTGCCGTGCGCGAAACACCACGCCCATGCCGCCCCGCCCGATTTCCTCCAGCACCTCATATCCAGCAATCACCGGCACCCCGTCGCCCGCCGACAGCGCCGCTTCCTCCCCAGCGATGAGCCCGCCGATGAGACACGCACCGCACCCGCCGCCCAGCAGTGTGGGGTCCAGCGGACCGCCACACTGCGGGCAGATAGAGGAGGAGCTGTTTTTCGCGGAACTCATTCGGGTTTACTGAATTATATAATCACTGAGGCAATGATCTGGGTCACTCATATTCTGTATCGCTGTGTTTTTTGAATAAAGACCGCCTGCTCTGGAAAAGAACTGGCGCTTCACATTCATATTGGGAATCACCCGCCGACCCCGGACAAAGTTTCTGGATATTTTTCCGTCTGCCGCCGATCCGACTCCAAAATGCCAATCCGCCGATGGGCTATCGCTCAATAGAAAAGCGGAGCGCGAAAAGTAGTCCCGTTGCGCCGCAACTCGCAGGGCGCGTCGCGCGGTGACGGGGAGCGCGAGTCGCCCGATGACGTAGAAGCGCACCTCGTAGCTTCGCGACACCGGCACTCTGTAGCGCTTCATCAGCCCCAGAACATTTCCCTTATGCTTCCCTTCGTCGTCCTTGATCTGCTCCACGCAACCCGCCCCGGCGCACATTGTGGGGTGGTGCAAAGCGCCCCGCCTCCCCACGAGTCGCACATTGAGGGAGTACGCAGAGCCGCTCACCCCGCCACGGCGGCCATCGCGTACGTCCGCAATGGCCTCGGAGCCGAGTTGAGACACATCGTGGAGGCACTTACAGCGATTCTCGTATCTGAGAGCCGCTGCGGAGGCCAAAAGTTTCACGCAGCGTTCCACGCGAAGGGGAACACCAACGAATTCTGCCCGGCGTTGCGAGGAACGAGCTACGCCGGGTCATCGCCCTACGCGGCATATATCCCGAGTATGTGGATAGTCTCCCCAGAGCGAACCAGCGTCATGGAGCGGCGAATTCATTCGCCGTCTTCCAATACGCGAAGCGTCTGATCCGAGAGCTGGGTCGGTCCGAGAGCCCCGACCTTCCATTTGGGCGCTGCGCGCTACGAAGGTCGGCGAATGAATTCGCCGCTCCATGACGCTTTCCGCCCTTCCCTCGGCCTTCTGCTTCGGCGAGGCTATCCACATCCTACCCCGAAGGCGTTTCATCAAACCGACCGGTGTTGTTCAAACCCAGCGCGATATGGCGATTTTCACCGTGTTCCCAAGGTAGATGTTCGTGCCTCGCATCAACCGTTGGGCTGATTGATTCAACGCCTTCGGCGTAACGCGTCGCCAAGGAGCGGAGCCGTCCCGGCCCTCCAGCGTCCCAATGCAGGTGCCGGGCCTTCGGAGATCAATCACGGCGCTCGGGTTGAGTGCCATTCACTGCGCCCCACGTTTTTCCATGAGAAACCGCTCGTCATCAAACCCCGCTCCGCTACAAAACCCCTATGCGCCCGCCATTCCACGAACTCAACCAATCCGACCGCGAGAATGCGCCTTTCTCCGAGTCGCCCGCTATCCGACTGGCGGAAATTGCCAGTCGTATAATGGGAAGTTAGGCGTCGCTCGCGTCACCTGTGAAACGAACCTACATCCGCTTTGTAGTCGGCACGAACCGCGAAGAACCGAAGTATCAAACGGGTGTTATCACCTCTCTCCGGCTACTCAAGGACAGAGGACATCTCCCTGATTACGAAGTGGAGCACGTCGACGAACTTTTTTCGTGGCTCAACACCCATCTGCCTTGTCCGCCCTTCAGCGCAAAGAAGTGGTCACCAGACGCAATCTCGTGGTTCAAGGCTTCCGCCCAAGGCATGATTTCCAAGTTCAGAGAGCTAATCGCCATCCTTGAGGAGCACGACCAGCCGGTAGAGACGCTGACAACCGAACAACCAGGAGTGATCCTGTATGAGGACGACTTTCAAGTAGTCGCCCAGTCAAGGCACTACTGACTTTTCATGGGTGTGACCTCTGCGTGATGTAAGTCGCGACAGCGACAAGGAGCGGCGACATTCCTGTCGCTGTAATCATAGCGCGAAGCGCCCAATCAGTTTGGCACGGCTCTCGGAAACGGCGTGGTTTTCTAATTGGGCGCTTCGCGCTGGAGGACAGCGACAGGAATGTCGCCGCTCCTTGTCGCTTACGCGACTTGCGCTTCGCTCTACATCACGCAGCGGTCACACCCGGAGCGATCAGCCCGAACGCTGGTCTAAAGAACAGAGGGTGAGTGGAAATGGGGGAATTGGGGAGTTTCGATACGGTGCGGCGTTACAACACTTTCCTTTCCCGAAACCGCCGCTAGTTTCCGGCACCTTGAAACGCTTCGGAAAAATCTTACTCATCTCGCTGTGCACGCTCGTCGTGCTCGGATGCATCGGTGTGTGGGCGCTCAACCGGTGGCTGCAATCCCCGGCGATGCACACTCACATCGAGCGCGAGTTGAGCAAGGCTGTGCGTGTGCCGCTCAAGTTCGAATCGCTTTCCATCTCGCCTTGGGGCGGGCTCTCGGCTACGGGAATCAGGGTGCCGGAGGGAAAGGGGGATTTTTTTGAGGCCTCGAATTTTCACGCAAAATACAACGTCCGCTCGCTCTTTTCCGGCACGCTTGTTTTTAATGAAATCACGGTGAATGGGCCGAAGTTTGTCATCACGCAGCAACCCGGCGGCGAGTGGAAAGCGCCGCCGCTCCCGCCCGACCTCCAGGCGGAAATCGACGCAAAGAAAAAGCCGAAGGCTCCGAAGCCGAAGGCCGATAAATCGCCGGGAACGCCTGCGACTCCCAAACCTCCGGCAACGCCAAGGGCGAAAAACGCTCCGGGCGTTCTTGTTGCAAAGCTCATCATCACCGGGGGTGCCGCGGAGATGTATGACGAGAACGGCGCGCCTTTTGCCACGCTCAGTGACATCAAGCTCACGCTTCCGGGAATCACCGAGGAGAAGATCGAAGGACTGCTGAGCATAGGCCACGCAGTTCTCTACGGCAAACTCGCGATGCGCGATATCCGCATGGGAGTGAGCCATTCGGAAGAAAAGGGATTCATTTCGCCGAACTTCGCCGCAGCGGTCGGCGGCGGAAAACTCACCGGCAGTTTCGCCACGATGCCGGGCAAGGGGACGGAGAAAGGGATGCCTTACTCGGGAAAGTTGACGCTGACCGATGTGGATGTCGCGCAAGCTGCGTCGGAAGCCAGCGCCGAGCCTCCGAATCTCACCGGATTGCTGAGCGGATCCATCGCGATAAAAGGCGTCGGCAACCACCGCTCGCAGATGGAGGGAAAAGGAAGCGTCACTTTAAAAAACGGGATCTTCCGCGAGTTGGAGATGGTGCATCAAATCGGTGAGTTCCTGAAGCTCGAAGAGGTTGCGCAATTTGGAATCCAGGATGCCTCCCTCACTTTCCGGATCGGCAGCGATCGGCTTTTCGTGGAACCGCTCACCATTAGCGCGGAGCCGCTGATTCTTAGTGCCACGGGCACTTCGAGGCTCGATGGGAAGATGAAACTCGATGCCATTCTGAGCGTCAGCGAGGAGTTCCTTGTGAAGCGCAGCCAGATCGCCGGCCAGTTCGGCCCGCCGGACGAGAACCATCGACGCTCGCTGCCGTTCGACCTCGCCGGAACGTGGACGAAGCCGAAGAGCAATCTTCTGGATCGAGTCACGGGAACGACCGACAAAACGACGCAGAAAATCATCCTCGGGGAATCCGTCCTTCGCCGTGCGATCGAAGAGGCCAAAGCGCAAGCGGACGAGCAAAAGAAGGAGAGCAAAAACAAATGAGAGTGGTAGGAGGAATCGCGGGTGGCATCCCGCTCATCAGCCCCGGGACGGACCTGCGGCCCACGATGGAAGTCGTGAAAAATGCCATCTTTAACAGCCTCATGGAGATCGTACCGGATGCGCGGTTGCTGGACCTTTTTGCCGGCAGCGGCAGCCTCGGAATCGAGGCGCTAAGCCGCGGTGCGAAGTCGTGCATTTTTGTGGAAGAGAACCGGCAGGCGTGCGCGGCCATCCGCAAGAACCTCGATAAAACCAAGCTTGTCGGTGGAGAGATCGCGAATTCCGATGCGATGAAATGGGTGGCGAAAGTCGCGTTGCCCGGTTCATTCGACATGATTCTCGCGGACCCGCCTTACGCAAAGCGCCCCGGCGAGCGCGACTTTACTCCGGAGTTGCTCGGCAGCGAGCCGCTTCGCGCCGCGCTGGCTCCGGGCGGTATATTTGTCCTGGAGCACCTGCCCGGCGCTACGCTCCCGCTTGGAGACCGGTGGGAGTGCTTCCGGCAGAAACGATATGGAGCGACGGAGGTTGCGTTTCTCCGCGCATTGGAATCGACGCCGTCTTGAGTCGGAAGATGCCATTTTCGCTCCTCGTTTACCGCCTCCTTTTTCCGGTGGCGTTCGTGCTGGCTCTGCCATTCTGGATGCTGAAAATGCGTCGGCGCGAAAAGGGGCGCGCAGCACAACAAAAACCACCCGGCTACCACGTCGGCCTTGCGCAGCGCTTCGGGTTTTACCCGCCACCGATCCGCGAAAAGATGCGCGGAGCCGTCTGGCTGCATTCCATCAGCGTAGGCGAGACTTTCGTCGCGATGAAATTGGCGAGGCAGATGAGGGCAGCGGGGGCCGGGAGCGTGGTCATCAGCGTCACGACATCCACTGGTTTTGAGATTCTGTGCGATGCAGCGCAACGGGACGCGTGGATAGTTCCGATTTACAATCCGGTGGACCTCAGGTGGGTCGTAAAGCGGACGCTCGCAGCCATCGCGCCGAGCCAATTGATCCTGATCGAAGGCGAGCTGTGGCCCAATCTGATCGACATTTGTTCACGCCGGGAAATCCCGATCGTTCTGGCGAATGCTCGTATGTCGCCGCGGAGCGGAGCGCGGTTCAAAAAATTCGCAGGAATCGCTGGGTGGCTGTGGAATATCCCGCGTCTCGTCTGTGTGCAG
>JAYSTZ010000250.1:0-1758 GCA_043719365.1 Verrucomicrobiaceae bacterium
GCCGCCACCACCGCCGCCCGCTGTTTGGTGACTTCCTCCTGCACCTGCTCCAGACCGCGATCCACGCTCTTCTGCAAATCCGCCCGGCGGCGTTCCACATAGACGACGCCGATGGTGTTGGCGATATTTGCGGCGCGCTCGTGGTTGATGTCATAGATGCCCACATCGATCAGCGCGGTATTGCGCACTTCCTGGAGCTGCATCGCGCGCCGGAGGCGGCGGTAGATCTGCTCCATCGGCAGTTTCTGGCCAGTCGGGGAGAATTCTTTGACCAACTCCAGGCGCTCGATCACCGGATAGAGAATTTCCGTGGTCTGGAGGATCTGAAACTGCGTGGCGACAAACTGCGGATCGAAGCCGCGCGCCATGTTGCTGCCAAAGACCCCGATCGAACCGGCCCCGTCCGCTTTCACCTCCATGCGCACCCGCGAGAAATATTCGCGCGGCATGAAATACGTCGTCACGCCCGCCGTGACCATCACGAGGAAAAAAGTGAGCAGGATCAGACCCATACGGACTTTGATGGTCCGCCAGTAGTCGAGGAAGTGAAGTTTGACCTCGTTGGTGTCGTTCATAGGAGAGCGGGATGTGGGATGGGGGTGGTGCGGGGAAAGTGGCGCGTCAGGAAGTTCGTCCGCTTACGGGCGAAGGGCAAACTTGGAGTGCGGCTGTGCGAATCCGTTCAAAAATCATACTCCGCACCGACGAAAACCCGGTTCCGGTAGTAATCCCGGAACGCGTTCGTCCCAAACTCCCGCGAGTAGCTGTAGTTCGTATTCAGCGTCCAGTAGCGGTTCACGTTGTATTCAAACCCGATCGTCGAATCGACCGTGTTGATGGACGAACTCACCTCCGGCAGCGACCCCGTGGCCGGAGCGACGGCCAGCGGCATGGTCGTCGTCGTCTGCCGCACGTAATTGACCCCGAGCGTGCCCCGCAGCCGCGGCGAAAACGACTGCACCAGGCTCAGGCCCGAGCGCAGCGAGACGAGCTTGCTCTGGGCATCCGGCGGCTCCTCAAAACCATAGCGTCCGTTGAAGCGGATGATCGTGGCCTTGGCCAGCAGATAGTTGAGCGTCAGTTCCCCGTACGGCGAAGTGGCCCGGCCACCGCTCTCGTCGAAGGTGCGGAGGCTGGCTCCGAGGCGCACCGTGGAGCTGAAGCGCCGGCTGAGCTTGACCTCGCCGCCGAGCAGCAGGAAGAGGCCGTGGGAGTCGCGGGCGGAGTTTGTACTGTAGGAAATCGAGCTGTAGCGCACTTCGCCCAAAAGGGTCAGGCGGGGGGAAAAAAGATACCGCAGTTCCGTGCCGAAGACCGTGTCGCCGTAGTCGCCGAGCTGCTGCAATGTCTCCTCATACCGCACGGCATTGTAGCTGGCGCTCGTCACCACGCTGACCCGCGGCGTGAACCGGTAGCTCAGATCGATCTTGCTGTTCGCACTGAGGAAGGCACCGGCCTGCCGCGTCGAAGTATTGATCTGACTCAGGTCGGGCTGCGTCTGGTAGCTCGCGCCCACATTGGCCGTGAATTGCAGGCGGGGAGTGAGCCGGCGGAGATACATCAGCGCCACCGAGCCCGTATAATCCACGTCTTTGCCGGGCCGGTCCCAGTACACGTCCGCGCCCGTCTTGATGTCGAAAGTGAAGAGCGTTTTCCGCGACGCAAACTGCACATCGAAGCCCACATTGGCCCGCGTCAAAAAGCTCCCGATCCGCGGCTGCCCCGCGCCCCCTGGGATCACCACCTTCCGCGTCGTCG
>JAYSTZ010000026.1:0-12493 GCA_043719365.1 Verrucomicrobiaceae bacterium
GATGAGGAACGATTTCCCAACTCCGACGCGTCCGGGAACCAGAATGCCACGCTCGATCACATCGTTTTTTCCCTCGCGGAAAAGCCGCGCGACATCACGCAGCTTTGCCTTTGCCGCAGTGTGCGTGGCCACACGGTCCAGCGACACTCCCGGCTTCGGATCTTTGAAGCGCACAAGGCCTTGGCAGTATTCCTCGATGAGCCGCTTCTTTGCCGACGAGACGTGTTCGCTCGTGACCCGCTTGCCGTTTTTCACAGCCTCGGCGAGCAGATGATGAATGCGTAGAAGGCTCAGTCCCGCGGTGCGCTGGGAGAGTTGCTCGATCGTGAGGTCGCTCTCTTCCGCATCCGTTTCGTTGGTGAGATATGCAGCACGATCCTCGATATCCGGAAGATCGATTCGCATCTGCGCAACGTAAGGATTTTGCAGCAGGTCGGAGTGGAGTTCGCCGGCACTTTCCGCCACGAGCAAGACGCCGATGTCGCGGCTGCGGAGGTCGGGTGAAGCCGCCCACTTTAGCAGCGTCACAAGCGCCATTCGCTCATCCACAGACGGGCCGGACTCCTCGGCGGCGGGGATTATTTTCTCCGGAAAATCGATCACGAGCGTCACGCCCCGCGGCATTTTGGAATCCTCGCCCGTCGCCAAAAAGAAGCGGCGAAGCAGCGGGGCGAGAAGGGTAAAACTGCGCGGCAATCCTGCGGTGCGATAGTTCGTTCCCTCGACGGTATCGAAAATATCGAGCCATTCGTAGAAGCGCTTCTGCATATCGGGCGAACCAAACGAAAGCCCGTCGCCGATGTCGTAAAAAAGCATCCACGGACGACCCGGCAGAAGGCGACGCATGAAGAATCCTTTCAGCGGCTCGTATCCGCCCGGCACCGCGAAGATGTCGTGGATATTTCCATGCACGAGAAAGACGGTGTGAGTGCCCGCATTCCAGCGGCGTGCAAATTCCAAGGCCCAAGAGCGAAGCGGTAGCGGTGTCATCGGCCCAAGTGTTTAGCGCAGGATTGCAAAATGGGCGAGCGTGTTCGGAGCAGCACACCGTAAATCACCGATGGACTCACGAAAGGCTGGCACGCATTGCGCGTTTCCGCTTTGTTCGGCTCATGATCAATCGTCGTCGTTTTCTCCAATCCACTATCGCCACAAGCCTGCTCGCTCCTTTTGCAATGGCAGTGGAGCCATTTCAGCGCAGTGCGCCGCGGCTCCGGCTCGGACTGGCAGCTTACTCGTTCCGCGATTACATGCTGCATTCCTCTTCCAAGCAGGAACCAGTGGAAGGCGACCGCACGCTGACGATGGAGAAATTCATCGACCACTGTGCAGAGTGGGGCGTCGATGGCGCGGAGCTGACGAGCTATTACTTCCCGAAGGATGTCTCGAACGAACAGTTGCTCGCCATCCGCCGTCTCGCGCATTTGCGCGGCGTATCAATTAGCGGGACGAGCGTGGGGAACACATTCACGAATCCCGCAGGGCCGGAGCGAGACAAGCAAATTGCGTATGTGAAGGAATGGATCGACAAGGCGGTGCTGATGGGCGCGCCGCATATCCGGGTTTTCGCGGGCTCCGTGCCAAAGAACGGGACACTCGAAGTCGCAAAGAAAGACTGCATCGCCCAACTCGAGGAGTGCGGGGAATACGCGGGCAAGCACGGTGTTTTCCTCGGCATCGAAAACCACCATGGAATCGTGGCGGAAGCAGCGGACCTGATCGATATCGTGAAAGCAGTGAAATCCCCGTGGGTGGGCATCAATTTGGATAGCGGCAACTTCCACACCGACGATCCATACGGCGATTTCGCAAAGTGCGCACCATACGCGGTGAATGTCCAAATTAAGACAGAGATCCAATTGCGCGGTGCGAAAGAGAAGACGCACGCAGACATGGAAAAGTTCGTGAACATCCTGAAGGCCGCGAACTACCAAGGCTTTGTGACACTGGAGTTTGAGGAGAAAGTGAACCCTTGGCAGGCAGTCCCCGCCACGCTCGCGAAACTGCGCCCCCTGCTCGTAGGCGGAACGTTGGCCGCAAAGGAGGAATGGATTCCGCTTTTCGACGGCAAGGCGCTGGGCAATTGGAAGGAGACCGACTTTGCCGGCAAGGCCGATGTGGCTGTGAAAGACGCGCAACTTATGCTTCCGCAGGGCGGCGACCTGACCGGCGTGAACCTCGAAAAAGCTCCCGCGACAATGGATTACGAAGTGGCTTTCGACGCGATGCGCGTGCAGGGAGATGACTTCTTTATCGGCTTCACTTTTCCGATTGGCGACAAGCACGTCACTTTTGTTGCGGGCGGATGGGGCGGGACCGTTACGGGCATTTCCTGCGTAGGCGGCGAGAACGCCAGCGAGAACGAAACGACGCAGTTCAAGAACTACAAAAACGGTCAGTGGTACGCTGTCCGGGTAAAGGTGACGAAGGAGAAACTCGAAATCACCATCGACAACGAGAAGATGGTGAACCTCGAACTCGAAGGAAAAACTCTCGGAATGCGCGCCGGCGAAATCGAAATTTCCAAGCCCTTCGGATTGGCGACCTGGCGAACGACCGGGGCTTACAAAAACCTGCGTTGGCGCAAGCTTTAACCTAAAAAACGCATTTGGGTTAACCGCGAAAGAACGCAAAAGAACACAAAAGAAGCGGATTGATGTACCAACACGGCTTGGCATCTATTCATCAAGGCGGTGAGTGCGCGAATCATTGCAAATCACATCCTTTGTGTTCTTTGCGTTCTTTCGCTGTTATCCACTGCGTTTTTTAAACAAAGCCAATCCGGGCGTTGGGTGGGCCGCGTACTGGTAGCCCCCAAAGGACGGGAGCCGTCTCGCCCCCCCCTGAACCATGCAGTGGTTCCTTAAAAGGTGCGCCGCGGGAGGCGCTTCGCGCCTCTGGGGGCCGAGACGGCCCCCCTCCTTGGGGTAAAACGCAAAAATGCCGCGTCAGTTCACGTAGGCTGCTTCGTTCGAGAACAAAAGCGCCTGCGCAAGGGTCTGCCACGCATTGAGCGGCTTGCGGGACACCATCAGGCCGTCGTTTTTGATTGCAGCGCGTCCGTTGTTGCTGTCGCGGTTCTTGAAGCGCGCTTTATAGTCGAAGGTGTTGGCTTCCGTGTCTTGCGCTTCGACTTTGATGAAGTTCCGCGCCATCGCGACCTCCGTCGGCTTCGGAACCCGCTGAAGAATCAGTCGATAAAGGCTGACGATTCGCGAGTCGTCGTTTTGGGCACTGAGAAACTCAGGCCGGTCACAGACCCGACGGACGATATCTACGGTCATCGGACTGTTCATCAGGAAAAGAGCCTGTTGCGGGACGAGGCTCTGGTTGCGCCGCGAGTTCGACATTTCGGGGTTTGAGAAATCGAAATGCGCCAGCAGTTCCGGCATGTTCCCGCGGTCGATGTATCCATAGACCGAACGGCGGAAGCTGTAGGGCTCGTCGGTGATGTTGACGGGCTTCCCACCGATCGAACGGTCTAATTTTCCGGTCATCGAAAGCAGCGAATCGCGCATGGATTCGAAGTCGAGCTTGCGCACGTTAGCGCGCCAGAAGTAGCGGTTGCGAGGGTCGATGTCCTCGTATTCCTTTCTAGTGTGACTGCTCGCCATGTAAACATGGGAATTACAGATGAGGCGATGGAGCTTCTTCATGCTCCAGCCATTTTCGACAAAGTAGCTGGCAAGGTAATCTAGCAACTCGGGATGAACGGGCTTTTCGCTCATGTTCCCCAAATCATCCGGCGTCGGCACGAACCCTTCTCCAAAGTGGTGCATCCAAATTCGGTTCACTGCAACGCGCGCAGTGAGCGGGTTGTCTTTGTTTGCGATGTGCATCGCGAGTTCAAATCGACCGCTTCCCATCTTGAACGGCGTGGCACCTTCGGGGCTGAGAAACTCAAGGAAGCGACGCGGCACGATGTCGCCTTTATTGCCCGCCATTCCGCGAATGAACACGGGCGAGTCCACAGGCTTCGGCTTGTCGGCGACCACCATCGCGTGGGCCGGGGCTCCGGGATGAGTCAGGAGTAATTCGTTATACTTTGCGAGACCGCCTTGGATCGGGCCTTGGAGGCGATTTGGCAGACGATCCACCATCGCACGGAAGTCGTTCATCGAGAGTCCGCCGCCGGGTTTAATCTCCATGGGAACTTGCAGAATTTCGGTCTGCGCCTCGGAAACGCCCTTCATGACGAGCGATGAAGTATTAGCCGCTTCATCAAGCCAATCGAGTGAGACACGCGCGACTGCGGCAAACACCTTGGAGTCATACAACATCCACGCGTCTTTGACCGAGCCGAGCTTTGCGCCTTTAAATGCGTCTGCGACAATTGCGTTCACCCGCTTTTTGTCTTTGCCCATCGTTCCCGTGGCGGTCTGGGCAATGATCGCAGGAGCTTTCTCGTTCCATTCGCCGACCGAGAGTTCGGAGAGACGTGCCAGCGGACCAAAGACCGGGTCTTCGCGACGTCCCGCACGTCGCTCAAGCTGACGCGCAGTTTCGTCGTCCAGTTTCTTGGCCTTGAGGAATTCCGCGAATGGCGAGAGCGGACGCTTCGCGACTGGAATCGTAAGGTCTGCATCCGGCGCACGGCGGGATAATGTGAGCGCCTCAAGATACTTCGGCGAATTTAGCCGGAAGCCTTCATTGATGCGACCAAGCAGCCGATAATAGTCGTTGCGGATGTTCTTTTCCAACTCATCGCGCTTGGCGATAAATTCGCCGAGTTCCTTTTGCGGAGGGAGCATCCCGACCTGCGGACGCTCCTTGGGCTCGGTGATACTGGAGAGGATCCCATGAAGGGCATAGTAGTCCTTTTGCGTGATGGGATCGAACATGTGATCGTGGCATCGCGCACACGCAACCGTCTGGGCGATGAACGCCTTCGAGATGGTATCGATGCGTTCGTTGATGAGATCGTTTTGATTCCCAAATCGCTCTCCGACCGTCAGGAATCCGAGTGCCGCGAGGTTCTCTCCGTTCTTCCCCTGCTGCTCTTTCGGTAGGAAATCCGAAGCGAGCTGATGAATTACAAAGTGATCATACGGCATGTCGTCGTTGATCGCCTTGATGACCCAATCGCGATACGTCCACGCGTGAGGGAAACGGTATTCCGTGTTGCCGTTCGCGTTCGATCCAGCGGTGTCGCTGTAACGTGCGGTATCGAGCCAGAAGCGCCCCCAACGCTCGCCGTATGCAGGCGACGCGAGCAGCCGTTCCACGACCTTCGCATAAGCGTCGGGCGACTTGTCCGCTTTGTAGGCATCCGTCTCAGCAGGAGTCGGCGGGATACCCACGAGATCGTAATAAAGACGGCGGATAAGAGTCTCTAAATCTGCGTCAAACGAGCCCGTCATTCCGTTCTCCTGAATCTTCTTTAGAATGAACGCATCGACCGGAGTCTTGATCCATTGCGGATTCTTCAAATCCGTCGGGACGGCCGGTTTCTTCACGGGTTGATACGCCCAGTGATGGCGCGCCTTGTCCGTAAGTCCGGAAAGCTTTGATTTCACACCGCCCTGACCCTTCGGCCACGGCGCACCCATTTTGACCCATTCGCTGAGAGTCGTCACCTGCCCGGCTGTGAGTTGCTCCTTCGGCGGCATTTTCAAATCAGCGTCCTTATAAGTTACCGCTTTCACCAGCAGCGATTTCTCAGGGTCGCCCGGGACAAGCGAAGGGCCCGTCTCACCGCCTTTGAGGATTGCGTCGCGGGTGTCCAGCGTGAGCCCCCCTTTGTCCTTACCTCCTTCGGCGCTGTGGCAGCGAAAACAATTCTCCGCAAGAACCGGCAGGACCTTGTCGTTGAAAAACTGGGTCTGCTCCGGAGTCGCCTCAGTCTGCTGGGCGATGGCCGGGACTGAAATGACGCAGCAAAGAATGATCGGACGATAGTTCATGGGATGTGTGATAAATGGATACCGAGTTAAAGTACTTCTAATAGAAGCAATTTTCGCGCAATTGGAAGCCGATTTCTCGGGTCTTTTTCTCTGTGCGCTCCAATGCGGATAATTTGCTCACGGATTATTCAGAAAAAAGACTCGTGCTTTTCGCCATCGCATCCGTATTTTGCGATCCCATGAAACGAAAAAACGCGTTTACCCTCATTGAACTTCTGGTTGTCATCTCGATCATCGCTCTCCTCGCGGGGTTTGCGCTGCCGACTTTATTGAGAGCGATGGAAAGAGGCCGCGCTACCCAGGACGCAAATAACCTCAACCAACTCGGCAAAGGCTTCGTCCAATATCTCAACGATAGTGATGATTCGATGTTCTCACTCAAGAGCAGTGGCGATGACACTTGGGCCAAAGTCATGCAGCGGAAATATGTGCAGGGCTGGAATTCCTACCGCTCGCCTTTCGACAAACCATCTGAGGCCCGCCCAAAGACGGACGAAGGCTCGGTTCCGATCAGCTACGGCATCAATGAGAAGCTGTTCGATACG
The DNA here is from genome assembly GCA_043719365.1 of Verrucomicrobiaceae bacterium. Lineage (GTDB taxonomy): Bacteria > Verrucomicrobiota > Verrucomicrobiia > Chthoniobacterales > Chthoniobacteraceae > SXWH01. The sequence continues at coordinate 6,449 of JAYSTZ010000026.1, forward strand.
CTGAAATCGAAATGGAAAGCCCCTCAGTCCACGTTGATTTTTGCCGGACCGGCAGTTGAGAAAACCACTGGCAAACAGATCAAGTGGCAGGCCGACGCATTCTCGACGCAAAACTGCAAAGTCAAAGCATCCGGCGGAACGGAAGGCTTCGGGACCCACCAGGAACGCGACACCGTGAACGTTTTGTTCGCCGACGCGCACACGGAGCCAATGCCTTGCAAAACTTTTGCGGACGACTCCAGCGTTCCAAAAGGAAAGCAGCGCTGGGACCCTGAATACGAACTGGAATAGGCTCACACGAGCGATTCCTCCCGTTTGATTTCCGATAAAAAGAAGTGACGCCGCATCGCGTAATTTGCGATGGATGGATGTCGGGCATTTGATTTTGCCCGCGAAGGAACCTTAACCTCAAAACTACCAGGAACACTTTTTATGGCACAGGCAATCATGGACCCGGAGGAAGTCCGCCGCTTCGCGACGGAACTCAAGCGCTTCAACGAAGACATGCAAACGCGCGCGGCTTCGCTTCACGCGCGGTTCGTCGCTTTGACCAGTTCCTGGCAGGATCAGGAGCAGGGAAAATTCGCCGAGGAATTCCTGACCACGATGAAGGTGCTTCGAAAATTCATGGAAGTCTCCGAAAAGCACACGCCCTTCCTGCTTCGCAAGGCACAGAGGATCGAAGAGTATCTCGACCAGCGCTGACGCATGGACCAGCAGGCACGCATCACGGATACCGACGCACTGGAAAACCTGCGTTCGGCGCTCATCGTCTTTCAGGCGCGCGCGCGGCGTTCCGTGGATGAGGTCATCGACGAAGTGCGCCGGACAAAACGCTGGCTGGAGCAGGAAAAGCGGGATTTCTGGGAGGCTCAAATTCGTGTCCGCAACCGGAAGCTCGACCAGGCTGAAGCGGACCTTTTCAACGCGAAACTCTCCGAGTTCAAAGACTCCACCGCGAGGGAAAAAGCCATCGTAGCCAAGATGCGTGCGCTCGTCGCCGAGGCCGAGGAAAAGCTGCGGGCCGTGAAGCAATGGGACCGCAACTTTGAAGGAATGGTCGAGCCGATGACGAAAGGGCTTACGAGCTTGCGCGAGTTTCTCGAAGTCGATCTACCCAACGGGATCTGGCAGGTCACCGGTTCCATCAAGGCACTCGACGCCTATACCGAGACTCAGATGCCCGTCTCACCACCAAAACCATGAATGTCGCCGGTAGCGCATCCAATTTAAACGAGGCGTTCAAAGAACTCCTCAGCGTTTGGGACCATACCCGCGGCTACTGGCGCGATGCGAAGGCTGCCGAGTTTGGGGAGAAGTATATCGAATCCCTCCCCGTCGATATCGCGAAGGCCATCACCGCGATGGGCGACATTGACAAAATTTTGAAGAAGATCCGAACCGCCTGTGAATAATTCCATCGACCTGCGCGTAACCCGTAGCCTAGCCCTCATCGCGGAGCTCAAGCGGACCGTCGCCGATTTTACCAAGCGCGAGGAAACGCACCTGCGGGAATCGCGCAATCGCGGATACCAGCTCAACCGAAAACACCACGAAGCAACGGCGGCAGCGGAGTCCGGGATTTCCGCTCGAATCACCGGGGCCGAAACAGAGTTTGCGAACCACGCCAGTTCCGTGCGAACGGCGTACGAAAACCGGCGCAAGTGGATCGAGCGTGCCCACTCCGCACTTCTAAAGTCCCTCCCAAGTCGTGCGCAGGCCGCTCGCGGAGGGCTCGTCGGGAGGTTGCAAATGGAGAAGATGAATTCCGAACGGAAGCTGGCCGCCGACCTGCACGCGACGGATACCGACTTTGCGAGTTTTGCATCGAGACTGGAGGAGCAGCGCGGACTGCTCGCAGGGTTGCGCCACGCCGCCGCGAAGTGCTTCGCGGGCTACGGAGCGTTTGGAGCCTTGCTCGCACCGAAAAAAGACGCCCCGCTTTTGGAGAGCAAAAGCCATCCCGTGCTGCTCGTTCAATTGGAGCAGCATGTTGTAAAAGCCAATGAGGCCATTCGCGAATTTCGCAAACTCCCGCTTCCCAAATTCTTCGCAGCCCTCCCGCTTCCGCTCATCGCTCCATTCCTTGCCGTCGGCGCGGGAGTGGCTGCTTTCGCAGGCTTCGCAGTCATTGCGCTGGTATGCGGTGTGTTGCTGATCGCGATGATCGCGGCCCATGCGACGGGGAAAAAACAAGGAGCCGAAGGTGCGGAAAACATCAGCTCCGAGCTCTTTCATGCTGCCCAGGCCCACGACGCCGCAGCCGCAGCCGCAACGGAGCATCACGACGCCGAACGCCAGCGAATCGGAGACGCGTACGCGACCGCAAAGGCGGCGATCGAATCCCAGTGGGACCAGGCCGGTGTACTGCAAACGAGCTTCGAAAAAAAAGGCCAGTCGAAACTGGAGCAACAGCTCCCGCGCGCATCGGAGAAAAACAAGCGCCTCATGCAGCCGCGCTTCGCCGCAGTCGAAGCTGTGCGCGACGCGAGAGTCGCCGAAATCAACTCCGACGCCGTCGCCCGACGCGCCGCCCTGACCGAGGCACATGCCGCGGAAAACGCCGTAATGGCGCTTCAGGACAAAGGGCAGTGGGATGCGCTCGTGGCGGACTGGAACAAAGCAATCAAGCCGCTCTTTAGCGAAATCGAATCCATCGGTTCGGCAGTCGCAGAGCACTTCCCTGCTTGGACGCCACAGTATGTGGGCAATTGGAAACCTGCGCGGATTTTCACGCCGATCACCCGATTTGGCCGCTTTGAAGTGGACCTCAAAACGCTCGCCGGAGCCCTACCTTCAAAACTCCCGCTGCCGGGCGCTCCACACATTCCCGTGCCGCTTTGCCTCACCTTTCCGGAGCAAGGTTCCATCCTTTTCGAATCGAAAGAAAGCAGCGGCACCGCGCTCATCGGAGGGCTCAACAATATCATCCTCCGGCTCCTTTCGACGCTCCCTCCGGGCAAGGTTGCCTGCACGATTATCGATCCCGTCGGCCTCGGCCAAAACTTTGCGGGGCTCATGCACATTGCCGACCACGAAGAGTCCGTGATCAACCGCCGCATCTGGACGCAGCCCGAGCACATCGAAGAGCGCCTCACCGAGCTGAACGAGCACATCGAAAAAGTCATCCAGATGTATCTGCGCGACGAGTTCAAAACCATCAGCGAATACAATGCGCACGCCGGCGTCGTTGCTGAAAAGTATCAATTCCTCGTAGTCGCGGACTTCCCGGCCGGCTTCAACGAATCGGCAATCAAGCGTCTCCAGAGCATTGCCGCAAGCGGACCACGCTGTGGCGTTTTTACCCTCATTCATTGGGATCAGCGCCATGCAAATCCCGACAGCCTCGTTCCCGAAGACCTGCGCAAAAACAGCATCGTCATTCGCGGCGGGCAGGCGGGATTCGCAATGGACGGCCAACCGGCCACGGGAGCGATCCTCGCGCTAGACGTCCCGCCGGATGCCGAACTCTCCGCCCAACTCGTCAACAAAATAGGGAAGGCCAGCGTGGATTCAAATCGCGTCGAAGTCCCCTTCTCGCAAATCACGCCACCTGCGGAGCAACGCTGGACGTTCGATACCACAGGCGAGATCCGCGTCGCCATCGGGCGCACCGGCGCAACGAAACTCCAGTATTTGGCCATCGGCAAAGGAACTCGCCAGCACGCGCTCTTCGCGGGAAAAACGGGTTCGGGAAAATCGACGCTATTCCACGTCATCATCACCAATCTGGCGCTCACGTGCAGCCCGGAGCAGGTCGAGTTTTACCTCATCGACTTCAAAAAAGGCGTCGAGTTCAAATGCTACGCCTCCAAGCGACTCCCGCACGCCCGCGTTGTCGCCATCGAGAGCGATCGCGAATTTGCGCTGAGCGTGCTCATGCGCGTCGATGAAGAGCTGAAGCGCCGCGGCGACATGTTCCGCGCGCTGGGATGTCAGGATATTGCGGGATATAAACGCGCCGGCGGCACTGAGCCGATGCCCCGCTCTTTGCTGCTCATCGACGAGTTTCAAGAGTTCTTTACGGAAGACGACGAAGTAGCCCAACAAGCCGCCCTTCTGTTTGACCGCATCGTCCGCCAAGGCCGTGCGTTTGGTATCCACGTCCTGCTCGGTTCACAGACGCTCGGCGGCGCATTCACACTCGCTCGCGCGACGATGGGCCAGATGGTCATTCGCGTCGCCCTCCAGTGCAATGAAGCCGACGCCTATCTCATCATGGATGACAGCAATCCAGCGCCGCGCCTGCTCTCGCGACCCGGCGAGGGAATTTACAATGACGCAGCCGGTGCCATCGAAGGCAACAGCCCGTTCCAAGTCGTGTGGCTGCCGGACGAAGAACGCGACCAGTGGCTCGATAAAGTCATCGCGCTCGCCCCGAAAGATTACGACGGCCCCATCGTTTTCGAGGGCAACGCCCCCGCAAGTGTCCGCGAAAACTACGACCTCGCTCGCGTCCTCACGGCCAAACCAGGGCAGTCACCAAGCGCACCGCGCATCTGGCTCGGCGCGCCCAACTCCATCAAAGGCCCCACCGAAGCGGTCTTCCAAAAACAAAGCGGCAACCATCTTCTCATCGTCGGGCAACGCGAAGAAACAGCGACCACGATGCTCGGCCTCGCCGCGATCGCGCTCTCCGCGCAATTCCCCGCAGGCCGCGCGAAAATCGTTCTGCTCCACGCCTCACCCGCTGACAGCCCCGAATCGAAGTTCCTCGCGAAGATTCCCGGCATCACGCTCGCCGAACCGGCGAATCTTGGGGACACCATGACCGAAATCTCGAACGAACTAAAAGCCCGCCTCGCCGGCGACACACCCGCCGACGCACCGCGGATTTTCCTGCTCGTTCACGGACTGCAAAAATTCAAAAAGCTACGCGGAGAGGACGACTTCAGCTTCTCCAGCGACGACTCGGAAAACCCGTCCAAGCAACTCACAGCAATCATTAACGAAGGCCCCGCACAGGGCATCCATCTCATCGCGTTCGTCGATACATTTAACAACGTCAACCGCTTCCTGAACCGGAAAACCCTCAGCGAAATCGAAATGCGGATCGTCTTCCAAATGAGTGCCAGCGACTCCGCCAGCCTCATCGATTCGCCAAAGGCCAGCACTCTCGGCCTCCACCGCGCGCTGCTGCACAACGAGCAAGCCGGCACGCTGGAAACCTTCCGCCCTTACGCAGCGCCGGATGCCGCATGGCTCGCGGAACTCGGGTAAATGCCAAAGCTTCTCTTGATTATGTCCCTCCCATTCATCGCATGGTGGGCAATCGGAACGTGGTGGAAAATTCGCACCGCTCGGAGTGAAAGGGAACGCACTCTCCTATCGCGCGGATCGATGGCCGCTGCAATCGGCGTCGGACTCGGGCTTCTGGCCATCTTCGTGATTCCAGGGCGCGGTAAAGTCATCGTGCTCCCAATGGTCATTGTCGGCAGCCTCATCTATTCCCGCTCCCTTCGCTCCGCGCTGGAAAAAATCCGCGCGGAAGATCGGGACCAACGGCAACTTTAGTCCTCTCGCAGTCGTGAATTGGTCCCACCTTCCGGAGACAAAGATCCGCGCCAGCCGGGGCAAAAAGCGCGCGTCACCATACTCGCCATCCGGTTCGCGCAAGTGGAGTTTGCGCCACCCGCACACCAAGTGAAATTCCGCAAACAAAGCCAGACTATCACCCTCTGGGCCGTCAGCGCGGAGGATGAAAACCCGTCCGCAGGCCGAGCGCCCATCTGCTGGCGACTGCTGAGCACCGCGCCCATCGGGAGCGGAGCCGCCGCCATCACCACCGAGAGTCGCTACAGCCAGCGATGGCAGATCGAACTCTTCCACAAAATCCTCAAAAGCGGATGCCGGATAGAAGAGCGACAATTTGAGAACATCAAGCGAATCGGGCGCTGATTGATATTGGACGCCATCATCGCCGCCCGAATCCTCACCCTCAGCCGAGCCGGGCGGGAAGAAGCCGGCAGCGAGCGCCCCGCGAGCGACTGGCTCGCCGAAGCGGAATGGAAATCTCTCTGGTGCCACATCCACCGCAGCACCACC
>JAYSTZ010000251.1:0-9910 GCA_043719365.1 Verrucomicrobiaceae bacterium
CCCCGAGTGTGCCGCGTGAGCGGCATCCGCGTTTGCCACTGAAGTGGCAACGGGGCTTAGGAAAGCCCCGCTCCTTTCGCCCTCCTCAAGTTCGTCAGAGAAATTTTGATGCGTGAGCCCTGGAGTCTCGTCTTGCAGCCGGGGCGGGAGCTGATCATCTGTGTGCATGACCACGCTTCGTTTCTTCGCCATCCTACTTGCCATTTCAGCGTCTGCTTTGGCCCAGCAATCCGGGCTGCCGGCCTCCATTTCAGCGCACGCTGAGAAATCGCCGCTCTCCACTTTCTTCATCCCTCCCACGCGAATCGTGTGGAAATCGGACAAGGGCGTTGCCAACTCAGACTCACTGCTAGGCAAAAAGCCGGGGCAGGCCGTGCTCAAAGAATCGCAGCCGCCGTGTGTTCTCACCGCGACCGATGGCAAGCCGGCGAGCATCGTCCTCGATTTCGGTTCTGAACTCGCGGGCTACGTGGAAATTTTCACGCCCATCGTAAAATCGAAGAACCCCGCTCCGATCCGCGTTCGCTTTGGAGAGAGTGTGAGCGAGGCGATGAGCGAACAGGGAGAGCGCGGGGCGCAAAATGATCACGCCGTCCGGGACTTCCAAGATGTCACCCCATGGCTCGGCAAGCGCACCTACGGTCCAAGCGGATTCCGCTTCGTCCGCATCGACGCGCTGGATGGCAAACTGCCCGTCTCGCTCTCCCAAGTTCGCGCCGTGCTGCAAATCCGCGACGTGCCGCGGCTCGGATCGTTTAAGTGCGATGACGAGCGCCTCAATCGGATCTGGGATGTCGGCGCATACACCGTCCACCTCAACATGCAGGAGTATCTCTGGGACGGAGTGAAGCGCGACCGCCTCGTCTGGATCGGCGACATGCACCCCGAGACGAGCACCATCGCCGCAGTGTTCGGCACGAACGATTCCGTGACCAAATCGCTCGACCTCACACGCGACATCACACCCGTGAGCGAGTGGATGAACGGAATCAGCAGTTACTCGATGTGGTGGATTCTCATTCACGAGCAATGGTGGCTGCACACCGGCAACCGGGCATATCTCGACGCCCAGCGCCCCTATCTCACCGCGCTGTGCAAAAAGCTCGCGGCACTCATCGGCGAAGATGGTCGCGAACACATCGACGGAATGCGCTTCCTCGACTGGCCAAGCTCGCCGAACAAACAAGGCGTCACGGCAGGACTACAGGGCCTGCTCGTCATGACGCTCGAATCCGGCGCGCGAATGCTCAATACTCTCGGAGAAACCGATACCGCAAAGATCTGCGAAGCCGCAGCCGCGCGAGGAAAGAAAGTCGTTCCCGAAGTCAACGGCTCGAAATCCGGAACTGCGCTGCTCGCACTCGCCGGAATGCTCGACTCCAAGACAAGCGCGACGATTTTGAAAAAGGACGGCTCCGCGGGAGTGAGCACGTTCTATGGATTCTACGTCCTGAACGCACTCGGCCAGGCCGGCGAAGTCGATGCCGCGCTCGACATCATCCGCACGTATTGGGGGGCGATGCTCGATTTTGGCGCGACGACATTTTGGGAAGACTTTGATCTCGCATGGACGAAGGACGCATCACGAATTGACGAACTTGTTCCCGCTGGAAAGAAAGACCTCCATGGAGATTTCGGCGCGTATTGCTACGAAGGTTTCCGCCACAGTTTCTGCCACGGATGGGCAAGCGGACCGACTGCATTTCTCAGCCAGACAGTGCTTGGCATCCGCCCAACCGCACCGGGCTTTTCGACAGTATCCATCGAGCCGAATCTCGGCTCGCTCAAATGGGCGGAAGGCACTTACCCAACGCCCCACGGCATCATCAAAGTCCGCCACGAACGTCAGGCCGACGGCACTATCAAGAGCACGGTGCAATTACCCGACGGAGTGAAGCGCGCGGCAAAATGATACGCTGAATCGCCACAAGTAGTTACTACCCAGTTTTAGCAGGTGGCCGCCAGCGCTCCAGCGACTCCTCGTGCATGTGGCGGGACTTGCGAAGCTTTGCCAGCAGACCGTAACGCGGGCCAAAAAAGAATGCGCACAGGAAGACCGTAAAGAGCACGATCACAATGGCAGCGCCACTTGGGATTCCCTCGAAGTGATACGAGAGCGTGAGGCCAGCCAATGCACCGGCGCAGCCGAGTATCGCACCACCCCACATCATCACGGGAAAACGGTCCGTGAGCAGATACATCGTAGCCGCAGGGCCGACGAGCAGACCAAGCATCAGGATGACGCCCACGGATTGCGCGCTGCTGATCATCGTCAACACGCTCGCGATGACGATGACGATGTGCATCAAGCCCACTCGCACGCCCTGACTGCGCGCCACGGCGGGATCGAAAAGCGTGAGTAGCAGCGGGCGCTGGAGCAGGAGAAGTCCCGGAACGACGATGAGGGCGACGCCCCAGGCAATCCAGAGGTCCGCATTTCCCATCCCGAGAATATTGCCGAAAAGGTAGTGCTTCAGATCCACGGGAGTGGGTGTGAATTGCAAAAGCACCGCGCCCACACTGAATGCAAACGTGTAAAGAATCGCGAGCGATGTGTCCTCTTTCAGCCGCGAACCGCGCGACAGCAGCATCGAACCGATGGCGACGAAGAAGGCCGCGCTGATACCACCGATGAACAGACTGCCCGCATTCAACCCTGCGACCATCAGGCCTATGGCGAGTCCCGGCAACATGCTGTGCGAAAGCGCGTCCGCCATCAGGGCCATCCGCCGCATGATGATAAACGCGCCGAGAAAGCCGTTGGTGAATCCAATAATCAAACCGCCGAGGAGTGCGCGACGCATAAAGTCGTGCTGGAGCATTTCAGAAATCATACGCCGGAAAAAACATGGGTTTGGAAAGTGCGCTGCACATTCTCGCCGGTGAAAACATCCGCAGTCCGTCCGGCTCCGATCAGTTCGCCGTTGAGTAGCAAGACTTGGTCAAAAATTTCCCGCACGCTTGGTAAATCGTGGTGTGAAACGAGGAGCATTTTCCCCTGCTCACGGAGCCTCTTCAGCGTGGACTTCAGGTTATCTTGATTGGGTTTATCTAGTCCGGTAAATGGCTCGTCGAGCAAGAGCACATGAGCCTCTTGCGCCAGCGCTCGGGCAAGAAAAGTGCGCTGCTGCTGACCGCCGCTCAGCGCGCTGATTTGGCGGTTTTGAAGGTCTTTGAGGTCCATGGCTTCGATGGCCATATTCACCGCGCGGTCGTCGTCGCCACCGTATTTCCGATACCATCCGAGCCGCAGGTATCGCCCCATCTCCACAAGCCCGCGCACCGTCGTGGGGAAGTCCCAATCGATCTGTCCGCGCTGCGGAAGATACGCGATGTCCGGAGTCGCCCCAACGACTTCGCGACCGTGAAAATGAATCGTGCCGCTTTCGCGATCAACAAGCCCGGCAAGCGTTTTGAGCAGCGTCGTTTTTCCCGCGCCATTCGGACCGAGCAGTGCGATGCACTGGCCGCATCGGACTTCAAACGAGATATGATGCAATGCGGGGACACGGGCGTAACTCACCGTGAGGTCCGCGATTTTCAATGCGTGATCGTGCGGTTTGCTCATGGGAAATTCAGAACGTCCTCGGTTGGCCCGGCACCCCAAAGAGAGCGGTCAATCTCAGCATCCTGCGGATCGGTGAGCCGCGCTCGCATTGCCGCGATTTGTGCACCCACGGGCCACTCGACACGAAATGCGAGTTCCCCGCCCTGAGCAGGCCATGGAACGTCGAGTGAAAATTCTTCTTCGGCAGTCGGGTCTGTTTTCGCCCACACTTCGTGCCCCAAATGCAGCACCGTGACTCGCTTCGGCAAGGCCGTAAATGAAAGCGTGAGATGCACTTTTTTCGCGGCCGCAGCGGCGGGTGCGACGACCTCGACTTTCGCCCGGACCGCAGTGACCTTCGCAAGCAGTGGCGCAAGCGCGAGCAGCGCAACGATTGCCATAATGGCCCGGATAATCGGTGAGCCACGCATTACTTCAGGGCGTCCACGATGGTCGTCACATTATATTTGAACATGGCCTCAATCGTCGCCCCTCTCGTGCCGAGTCCGTCGGATAGGAGTTCGCCGCCGAATTTCGCGCCGGTCTCCTTGGTGATTTCCTGAATCACTTTCGGGTTTGCCACATCCTCGGAAAAAACAGCCTTCACCCCAGCGGTCCTGATTGCGGCGATCATTTCGGCGACCGCTTTCGAGCCAGGTTGCGAATTCTGGGAGACGCCACTGACAGGCATCACAGTAAATCCGAAGTCTTTCGCAAAATAGCCGAACGCATCGTGATTGGTAACCAGCTTCCGTTTATCGCGAGGCAATTCGGCGATCTTCGTTTTCATCCACTGCTCCAGTGCATCGAGCTTCGTGAGATAGGCCGATGCAGAAGCGGAGAATGTCTCCTTGTCGGACGGACTCACGCGAATGAGCGCATCGCGAACGATTTTCGTGGACTTTGAAATATTGCGGACACTGTGCCACCAGTGCGGGTCTTCGCCGTCGTGACTGTGATCGCCGTGCTGGACGGTGAGCTTCAGGGAAGGCAGCGATGCGCCCACTTCCAGTAGATTTCCTTTCGCTCCCGAGGCCTCTTGAAGTCGCGAGAGATAACCTTCCATGTGCTTTGCAGAAAGCAGAACCAAGTCGGCCTCAGCCACTGCACGCATATCGCTCGGCTTTGGCTGAAAATCATGCGGATCGACGCCCGGCTTTACATGCGCCGTAACTGCGACCCGGTTGCCGCCGACTTGCTGCGCAATCTCGGTGAGAATCGTGGAAAACGACGAAACCTTGATTTTGTCCTGTGCGAATACCGGTGCAATCGCACCCAGCAAAAGTGAAAGTGATACAGAAAGAAATACCGCGCGAGTCATGCCCAAGTGAACTAATACTGCGGCATTCTAAATGCAAGCCAATTGCGGCAGTGAGTTTCACGCGCGCTATTTCGTCCCCATCGCGGAATCCAGTCGCGGCAGTTCCTCTTCGTCGGAGTTCACGATTTCGAGGGGTTTGTGAAAAACTACCGTGACTCGCGCGAATGGCTTGGGAATCCAGAGCGCATCCCACTTTTTGCCAATCTTCCAATACCTGCTGATTTGAACCTCCATCGGTACGATTCCCACCCCGGCATGACGTGCTAGATAGAGAATGCCGGGGGCGATACTGTAATTCGGCCCACGCGGGCCGTCCGGCGTGATTGCAATATCGCCGCCGCCGCCCAGGTGCCTCGATATTTCCAGCAATGCCGCCGCGCCGCGCCGCGAACTGGAGCCGCGCACTGCTCCCATGCGAAACCTGCGCGCGACTGCCGCGAGCCAGCCGCCATCTTTGCTCGCGCTGGTGAGAACACTGAGAGGGATGCGCTTGCGGAGATTTGCGTGATAGTCGCTGAGTACGGCACCGAGGATGCGGTTGTGCCAAATGCACACGATCACGGGTCGCTGCCTGTTGCTATCGTAACAGCCAGCCTCATCTTTGAGTTCAAAGCGCAGCGTCCGGGCGAGGCCTTTCAGCAGCAGGCTCCCGAACGCGGCGGCGATGTTTTGCAGTGGAGTGACGGTGGCTGTAGTTGGCTTGGGCACGCAACCGACTGTGCAGATTGCGGGCCCGCTGGCCAATCCCATCTTGAGCGAACCGTTTCGCTTCTCTAAATCGCACCGAAATATGTCCACTCACCACTACATCGCCGTCGATCTCGGAGCGGAGAGCGGCCGCGTCATGCTCGCCACGTTGGAAGCCGGGCGCGTCTCGCTCGAAGAAATCAACCGTTTCCCAAATGGCCCCATCCGACTTGCCGGAACGCTGCGCTGGGATGTGCTGGCGCTATGGGAAAATATCAAAGAGGGCCTGCGCATCGTGGCTCGGCGCGGGCTTCCGATTGCGAGTATCAGCGTGGACTCGTGGGGCGTGGACTATGTGCTAATGAGGAAAGACGAGCCGATGCTGCGCGCTCCGTTTTGCTATCGCGATGGGAGGACGGAAGCGACGTTCGAGCCGACGCGTGCGCGGCTCGGTGAGCGAATCTACGAGATCACGGGAGTGCAGTTTATCTCAATTAACACGCTCTATCATCTACTGGCAGAGCTCGAAAACGATCCGGAACTCCTGAACAGTGCCGATGGTTTCCTGATGATCGGCGACTGGTTCCACTACCTCCTTTCCGGACGCAAAGCGCAGGAGGAAAGCAATGCCAGTTGCACGCAGCTTTGGGACACAAGGCACCGGGAATGGAGCCGGGAACTCATTGAGGCTACGGGCCTGCCGATTTCCATTTTCCCCGAAGTCGTCCCGCCATGCACGCGACTCGGCAAGCTCACGCCCGCACTTCAGCGCGAGACAGGGCTCGGAGAAATCGAAGTCGTCGCAGGCTGTGTCCACGACACCGGTGCAGCGGTGGCTGCCGTGCCCGCACAGGGCGAAGGCTGGGCATATCTGAGCAGCGGAACATGGTCGCTGATTGGCGTGGAACTCCCCTCACCGCTCATCTCAAAAGAGGGACAAGCAGCCAACTTCACCAATGAAACAGGAGTCGGCGGAACGAGCCGCTTTCTGCGCAATGCGAGCGGGCTTTGGATTCTGCAAGAATGCCGCAAAGCATGGGCGCGGGCCGGGCATCCTTACGACTACTTTGCTCTCACCAGCATGGCCGCTGCGGCTGAGCCGTTCCGCTCGATCATCGATCCGAACAATCCGCTTTTTCTCCGGCCCAATGACATGCCCGCCGCAGTTGTGGAGTTCTGCCGACGCACCGGGCAGCCCGAACCCGAGAATGCAGGCCAGTTTGCGCGTTGCGCGCTGGAGAGCCTCGCTTTGCTTTATCGCGAGATGCTCGCGACATTGGAAATAGTCATCGGGCATCCTATTCACACACTGCATATCGTCGGCGGCGGCAGCAAAAACGACCTCCTCAACCAAATGGCCGCCGATGCCACAGGACGCGAAGTGATCGCCGGGCCAGTGGAGGCAACATCGATCGGGAACGTCCTGCTTCAAGCACTCGCTCTCGGTCATCTCGGCACACACACAGAGCTTCGACAAGTAGTGCGCGACTCCTTTCCCGTCCGGCACTTCACGCCCGGCGATGCAGCGCCGTGGCTGGCGGCCGAGAAACGCCTTACGCCATGATGCTCTTCACAACATTCCCGAATACTCCCGTGAGCCGCATATCGAGGCCCTGAATGCGGTAATTCAGTCGTTCATGGTCAAAGCCGAGGAGGTGTAAAATCGTCGCATGAAGGTCATGCACATGGACTTTCCCATTCACCACACCAAAGCCGAGTTCGTCCGTCTCGCCAAAGATCCCCGGCTTTGCGCCGCCGCCCGCCATCCACATGGTGAACGCATCGACGTGATGATCCCGTCCGAGCGTTGCGCGCGTCTCGCCCATCGGGGTCCGGCCAAATTCGCCGCCCCAAATCACCAGCGTATCCTCCAGCAAACCGCGCTGTTTTAAATCGAGCACCAACGCCGCCGACGCCTGATCCACTTGCCGACAGACCGATTCAAAATCGCCGTTCAAGTTTTCATTCGGTCCACCGTGGCTGTCCCAATTCGTGTGATAGAGCTGCACAAACCGCACGCCGCGCTCAATCAGTCTGCGGGCGAGCAGACAATTCCGCGCATAGCTCGGCTCGGCAGGGTTGCAGCCGTATTGCTCCAGCGTCGTTGCGTTTTCGCCGGAAAGATCCATGAGCTCCGGCGCACTCGTCTGCATTTGATAGGCCGTCTCGTAAGCGTTGAGCCGTGTGAGGATTTCCGGATCGCCCGTCGCCGCGAGACGCTCTTTATTGAGCGCTGCGACCGAATCATAAAATCGCCTCTCGCTCTCCCTCGTCATTCCTTCCGGGCTGCGAAGGTTCAAAATCGGATCGCCTTTTCCCCTCAGCGGAACGCCCTGAAAGGAAGAGGGCAAAAATCCGCTGCTCCACAATTGCGCACCCGCCCTTGGTCCGCGCGGGCCGCTTTGCAATACGACAAATCCCGGCAAATCCTTGGCAGGCGATCCGAGCCCGTAGGTCGCCCACGAGCCCATGCTCGGACGTCCCGGCCCTTGGAAACCCGTATTCATAAAGAGCTTTGCGGGACCGTGATTAAATACATCCGTCGTCATCCCGCGCAGCCAGCACACTTCATCCGCAATCTTCTGGTGATGCGGGAAAAGCTCGCTGAGCGACATTCCACATTGACCGTAAGTTCCAAACTTTCGAGGCGAGCCGAGCAGCGTCTCCGTGCCTTTGAGAAATGCGAAACGCTTTCCCGCCATGAGGCTTGCCGGCGGCTTCTGTCCGCTGAGTTTCACGAGCTCCGGCTTGTTCTCGAAAAGATCGAGTTGCGACGGCCCGCCTGCCATGAAGAGGTAGATCACCCGCTTTGCCTTCGGCGCAAAATGGGGCCCTCGCGGTGCCATCGGATTTGCAGGGTCGATCTTCACCGCTCCATCCGCAGTGAGGAGTTGGTTCAACGCGAGCGCACCGAGTCCCACGCCGCATTTTCCGAAGAAATGGCGGCGGGTGATTTCGAGGAGTTTGGCGTTACTTGGGTTCATTCGCGGGTGATGAAATTGTCGATATTGAGCAGCACACGGGCGGCGGAGAAGAAGGCGTCCGGGGCGTTCTCGGTGGCGACATAGGTGCGCAAAATGGCGAGCTCCTTTTCCGAAGGCGCACGGCCGAGTGTCAGCAGGAATCCTCGCTTGAGCCTTGCGTCGGTATCGGAGCCTTCCTTCTGCATTCGTTCGCCGAGCGCGCGGGCCATTTCGAGAAATGCGGGATCGTTTGCGAGCGTGAGCGATTGCAGCGGCGTATTACTGCGAGCGCGGCGCGTGCAAGTCGTCTGGAAATTGGGTGCGTCGAACGTTGTGTTGAGAGGATACGCAGCACTTCGGTAAAACGTCGTGTAAAGTCCGCGCCGGAATCGCGCCGGGCCTTCGCTGGTTTTCCATGATTTCGCGTTCTGAGTGAACGAATACACACCGTCAGGTTGCGGCGGACGTACGCTCGGGCCGCCGATTTCGGGATTCAGAAGACCGCTCGCGCACAGGGCCGCATCGCGCACAATCTCGCTCTCCACGCGCAAACGCTCCTGCCGTGCGAGCAGGATGTTTCGAGGATCAAGCTCGGCCAGATCGGGGCGTGCATATGATGATTGCCGGTAGGTCGCACTGGTGACAATGAGCCGGTGCATGGCCTTCATACTCCAGCCACGATTGATGAACTCGCCTGCCAGCCAGTCGAGCAATTCCGAGTGTGAAGGCGCGGAGCCCTGCGTGCCGAAATCGTCCTCCGTTTCCACCAGCCCTTTGCCGAAATAGCGCATCCACACACGGTTCATCGTCACCCGTGCGGTGAGCGGATTTTTGGGATCAACGAGCCATTTCGCGAGGTCTAGCCGGTTCTTGAAATCCGTCTTTTCGGACGCGTTCACCGCAGCAATAACGCCCGGCTGCAACAGTCCGCCAGCTTTGTCGGGGCGTGTGAAATCACCCCTCAAAAACAGGTAGTTCTCACGCGGCTTCGGCAAGTCGCGCATGATCATCTGTTCCACGAGCAGTGCCTCCGGGTCGCTATTGCCGATGCGCTTCTTTCGCGCCTTGGGCTCCGCTTTTTCAAAGGCATCTTTGACCAGCTTCCTCTGGGCATCCGTGCGTACTGCGTTGATCGCACGGAGCGCTTCGCCCAGCTTGGTCGCTGCGTTTTCGGGCTTCGCGAGTTGCGCTGCTTCCCATTCCTCCATGAGTCGCTCCACTTCCCCGCCGCTCACCGTGTCGCCCACGGGACCGGCAGACTTCCCTGCGAGCTCGCCCGCAGCGACCAAAACCGTAGCGCCTTTGCTGTTTCGATCTTCGCCTTGATTAAAAAATGAGAGAAACTGGTAGTATTCGCGGTGGGAAATCGGGTCGAATTTGTGCGTGTGGCAT
>JAYSTZ010000252.1:0-4029 GCA_043719365.1 Verrucomicrobiaceae bacterium
TTTGTTCATACGATTCCAACGTGCGCAAAAGCGGCAATGAATTAACGCTGCGAGCTCGATTTGGAGGGTTCTATTCTCAAGCTCAAACGACGGGATGAACCCTTCGGCAGACCACCGCGAACGCGCTAAATGTCACATTCACGTGGCAAAAACTGCCGTTTCGAGCATCGTGAGTGGCACCCGACTCATCCTGAATCAAACACCGAAAATGCTCCGTAACATCCTGTCTCTGCTAATTTTTGCCGTCGCATCATCGCATGCGCAACTCGCGATCACCGAATTCCTCGCCAGCAATTCCAACGGATTGCAGGATGAACTCGGCAATGAGGAAGACTGGCTGGAAATCCAGAATACAAGCGGGGCGACCGTCAATCTGACCGGCTGGTACCTGACCGACGAAGCCACGAACTTGCGGAAATGGCCTTTGCCCGCTTGGACGCTCGCTGCCGGAAACCGGATGGTCGTATTTGCTTCGAACCGCAACAAGATGCCGGCCCAGACGACGGCGGGCGCGGACAACGCGGGGTCGGCAGCTTCTCCACGACTCGCCACCAACTTCAAAATCGGCACGGGCGCGGGCGGGTATCTCGCGCTTTCACAGGATCAGGCCGCCGGGGCGATTTCGGTGATTTCGTCGTATGCGAGTTATCCAAAGCAGGTGACGGACGTGCCTTACGGACTCGCGATCAATACGTCGGCGCTGGTGACCGTTTCGTCCGCCACGAAAGCGCTCGTTCCCACAGTCGGAAACGGCGGCAGCGCGCTCGGAACGACGTGGCGCGGCGCCGTGGAGCCATTCGATGATTCGGCCTGGACATCCGGCACACAAGGCACCGGCGCGGCGGGCACGGCGACGGTTATGAACGCGGCGAACCTCAAACTGCGGCTCAATGCGAATGATGCGGCGAATTTGGTGACGGACAGTTCTGGTGCTGCGCACAACGGGGTGAATACAAGCAACACGACCATCTTTATGCCGAGCGCGACGGATGCGCAAACTTCGCCAATCCTGCGGCGTGGCGCCATGCAGTTCGCTCAGGCGAGCGCTTCGCAGGTGGCCATCCCGGCGCATTCGGATTTCACCGCTCCGAGCGGCTCAATCATGTTCTGGATGAAAGCCGGCAATGTGACCGGCGGCGGCAGCGAGTCCTCGATGCTGTGGGATCGCCGGATCGGTGGAGTCGGCGGGATCATCGGCTTGATGAATACGACGTTCAACGTCGGGAATGCGGGGAAGCTTTTCTTTCAGCCCAATGGCGGTGGCTCTTCGTTCTATTCGACGGTCCGGGTGGACGACGACCAATGGCACCACGTGGCATTCGTCTATAATCAAGTCGCGGGCGGAGTGGACACATTTTACGTGGATGCCGTGGCTCGCGGCGCCGTGACGCACGGCACGGCGTGGTCGTGGCCAGCCGCCCAGCAGATCGAACTGGGCCGCTCGCACGATGGCTACTGGCACAAATACAACGGCCTGCTCGACGAAGTGCGTTTTTATAACGCGGCGCTCAACATCACGCAGATCGCGTCGATCTATAATGGGGCCGACGAAAACGTGGCTGCGTCGGACGTAGGCCTGAGCGTATCCGCTGCGCTGCCGGGGAATGCCGGTGCCTTCATCCGCGTTCCATTCACAGTAGGGAATCCAGCGTTGTTTTCCTCGCTCCGGCTCACGTCGCGGGCGAACGACGGCTTTGTCGCTTACCTCAACGGAACGCAAATCGACTCTCTCAACGCGCCCGGCTCGCCTGCTTATAACTCGGTATCGACCAACACGGCGCTGGCCACGAAGTCGAAGGTCACGGACCTCGCGGTCACGGGTGGTTTGCTCAACGCGGGCACGAATATTCTCGCCATTCACGCGATGAACAATTCGACGAGCGACGCGAACTTTCTCGCGCTGAGCACGCTCGATGGCGTGTCGCTCGACCCCGCCGGGAACTATCTCGTCTCCGCGACACCTGGCGCTGCAAATAGCGGCATCCGCACGAATATCGGGCCGTTTGTTTCAAACGTCACCGGAGAATCTGGTAACCTTGCAGTGCGACCCGCCGGCGGCGCAGGCAGCCCGGATATCGTCATCACGGCGACTGTCATTCCGAGCCTTCGCCCGCTCGCCACCACGAACCCGGTTCAACTCGCGTACCGCACCATGTATGGCGCGGAGACCGTCATCAACATGACGCCGATCGTAGGCGGCCAGTATTTCGCCAATGTCCAGACGACACAACTCACCGCCGGACAGATGCTCCGCTGGCGCGTCATCGCCACGGACAATACGGCGATCCAAAGCACCGGACCGTCTTATCTCAGCACGACGGACTCCGACCAATACTACGGCACCGTCGCTCTGGATGGCGTAACGACTCAACTCCCGATTTATCACGTCTTCGTGCCGGGGACTTACACGTTCAACAACGCGCACGTGATCGACACGGACAACGTCGGCGGCCGCGCTTCGTTTTTCTACGATGGCGAGCTCTACGACAATGTGTTCATTCGCATCAAAGGCGACACCACCCGGACCATGTTCAAGCGTGCGCACCGTGTTGATTTTAACAGCGACCATCAGCTCCGGTGGGCAGCCGGGGAGAAACGGTTGCGCGAACTCAATCTCAACGCCGAATACGTGGACCCGAGCTACTCCCGGCAGTTCATGAGCATGTGGTTGCACCGCACGAGCGGCACCGGCGCGGCAAATCATTTTCCCGTTCGCTGCCAGATCAACGGGGTCTTCTGGCAACTCGCGTTTCACACGGAGACGCAGGATTTTGAGATGCTCGATAATATGGGTCTCGACCAAAACGGCGCGATGTATGCAAGCGTCGGGCAGATGGCCGGTGTCGCCGGTGAAAAACAAACACGGACGACGGAGGGAACGACGGACATGGCGACCTTTGTCACCGCAATCACGCAGGCAAATCTCACCACACGCGAAAACAACGTCTTCGATCAAATCGACATCCCTTCGACAATCAACTACATCGCCGCCTCGCGGATGACGCAGGAAGGCGACGACGTGTGGGCCAACATGGTCATCTACCGCGACAGCGACGGAACCGGTGAATGGCGCATTATCCCCTACGACCTGAACCTTTCGTGGGGACAGCTTTACTACGCGGACTACACGGCGACCCACTCCAACCTGCTGGCGACCGATGACACCGATAAGAGCCACCCGCTTTATGGCAACGCGTCGTGCTACACGCTCAACTATGCAGGCTTTCGCTACAACCGATTCTACGACGCCATCATTTCCGTCCCCCGCACCCGCGCGATGCTGCTCCGGCGCATTCGCACGCTGATGGATTCGTATCTTCAAGCGCCCGGAACCGTGAACCCTCTTTTTGAAGCAACGCTCGACGCTCATGTCGCGCGCATCGCGCAGGAGGCTGCGCTCGACAGAACCACGTGGGGCTGGCCACCGGTTGGCGGTCCCTACGGCCTCGGAAATCAGACACTCGCGACCGCAATCAGCCAGATGAAGAGCAACTTCATCACCCCGCGTCGCACGCACTACTTCAACACGCACACCTCCACGACGAATGTGGGCGTCGCGAATGGAAACAGCGCGGGCATACCAGCCGCACCGCAGGCTGCTTCCTTCCCGATGACGATTACGGCTTACGATTACAACCCGACGGACGCCGGAAAACAGAACGCCGAGTGGATTCAAATCACGAACCCGAATGCGTTCGCGGCAGACATCAGCGGATGGTCCCTCACCGGGGCGGTTGGCTTCACTTTTAAAAGCGGCACCGTCGTCGCGGCGGGCACGTCCATCTACGTCTCGCCAAAGCAACTTGCCTTTCGCGCCCGCACGACGACCCCGCGCGGCGGCGAAGGAAAATTTGTTGTCGGTCCGTACAGCGGTCAAATCTCAGCGCGCGGCGAAGTCATCGAGCTCCGCGACCCGGCGGCCGCGCTCGTCACCAGCGCTACAACGCCGGCGAACCCGACCGCGGGGCAGCAGCAACTCCGAATCACCGAGCTCAATTTCAACCCCGCACTCCCCACTCCCGCTGATCT
>JAYSTZ010000253.1:0-1754 GCA_043719365.1 Verrucomicrobiaceae bacterium
TTCGGCAGCTACGCCCTCCTCACCCGCCCGCGCGGCCGCACCGCCCTCGCCCTCCACGTCGAGGACAACGAATGCGCCACCGCCGTCCTCGAAGGCCAGCAGTTCAAGATTCTCAGTCAGTCGGACATTTCGCGGTAAAGACGATCTAGTCCATCGAACGATGAACGTGACGGGTCACAAAACCATGCGCGCGGCCATCGCGGTCACTGTGCTCATGCTGGTGGCGCTCCGGCCCCTGCACGCCGCAGATCCTCCGGAGAAAGCGCTCGAAATCTATCGTGAAGAGCTGACCGCCTGCCGCCTGGCGCATGGCGGCGAATACGATGTGCCCGAGGTGAAGTTTTTCCTCTTCGGCATGGGTGCGCGAAAAAAACTGGCCTATCGCGACGGCACCCTCTTCGACGCCCGGAGCGGCCTCTCCTTGCAGAGTTGGCGGGTGCGACGCGAAATCATCGTGCCTTCCGACTATGCCGTCATTCTCGAAACCCAGGCTGGTGAAAGCGTGGTGCTCCGCGAAGACGCCGTCGCGGTGTGGATCGAGCAGGATGGACGGCGCACTGCGGTAGAAGGAACCAAATCCCCGGTGCAATTGCCGGATTTTGCGGAGAAAAAATTCCCGCGCGTGCTGCGGGTTCTGCATCAGGAACTGCTGGTCAACATCACCGAGGCCGGCCCGGTGCCGAATTTTTTCGTCTATCAAAAGCCGTGGTATCGCGACGGAGCGATGATGGCGCTCGCCCTCAAGGAAACCGGCAACATCGGTCTCCTCAAGCCGTGGATTCTCGGCCTGCGCGAACCTTTCGACCGCAACAACAAAGGCGAGACCGAGCCGGACAATCTCGGTCAGGCTTTGTTTCTCATCTCGCTCGCCGCGGACAAAAGTCACCCGCTGGTCCCGATGGTGCTCGCCGAAGTGACGCGCTTTGAAAGAAGCGATGCCACGGGAAAATTCATCGTCGGGCGTTCCGATTTCAGCGAACATCCCGTCTATCAAACCAAGTGGCTCAAATACGGACTGCGCGCGCTCGGGCTGCCCGATTCCTATGTCATCCCCAAAGTTGCCGACAGCTACAGCGCGCTTTTTTGGATGGACTATCGCGACCAGCACCTCGCGGGGAAAGACAGCGATGACCGCGGTCTCTACCCCTACCTCGGCTGGGCCTGCGATCATTTTCATGGCACAAAAAAAAGTCCGCTCAGCAATCGCGACTATCCGCTGACTTGGGAGGCGCAGGCCAGCGAAGCGCATTACGACGGACTCAAACTCATCGCGCCGATTCTCGCCGAAAAGAGAATTTCCCCACCGCACACCTGGCACGCCGCCGAAGCCTTCCTCTTGCTCCTCGCCGAATAGGCTTCTCCACACTTCAAGTTTTTTCTCCCGCCATGCGCTTCTCCCCGCTCATCACCCTCGCCCTCACATTCTGCCTCTCCATCCCGCTGCGCGCCGCCGATGCGGACTTTCTGCCGGGCGTAAAGCGCATCCTTTTCCTCGGCGACAGCATTACCTACTCGGGGCAGTACGTGGACGCGTTCGAGACGTTCGTCTTCCTGCGTTTTCCCGCGCGGCAGTTCGAGGTCATCAATGTCGGCCTCCCGAGTGAGACGGTTTCCGGCCTGTCGGAAGATGGCCACGCGGGCGGGCAGTTTCCGCGGCCCGATTTGCACGAGCGCCTCGACCGCGTGCTCGCGAAGACGAAGCCCGATCTCATCTTCGCCTGCTATGGCATGAACGACGGCATCTACCTGCCGCT
>JAYSTZ010000254.1:0-4022 GCA_043719365.1 Verrucomicrobiaceae bacterium
TTGCAGAAAGGAAAAGTCCGATGGATGAAAACATCTTCATGGTCATCTGTGGGTATCCGATGGCGCAAAAAACCATAGCCAAAAATCCCGTCCGCTGGAAAACGAAAAGGCGCACCAATGACGGTGCGCCTTTTGTGAATCAGGATGTTCGGCCTGGGACTAGTGCTTGTGTTTGCAAGCAGCGCCCTTGGTCGCGCAGCAGCTATCGCTCTTGGCGGCAGCTTTGCCACCCATCGGGCATGTGCCGTCTTTCGAGCAGCAGGCTCCGAGGCTCAGGGTGAATGCGATGGCGACGAGTGTGATGATGTGTTTCATATTGTTTTGTTTTGTTTGTTACCGGCGGGTTTCACCGGATACCGCGGTCAGTAACCCAACCCGGCCGTTCGCGCAAGCTCAGTGCTTGGGCGCGCGCACCGTAGTTTCCTCCACGTCGCGCTGACGCCGGGCAACGATTCGGTCCCCGATTTCGCCGACCATTTGATCCAGCAACAGCCGCAGGTGACTGCCCGCTCGGTAATCCGCCGGTGCGATGTGGCGCACTCGGTCCGCAGTGCCTACGAGTTGATAGCACTTGCGGAAGCTGTTCCGCGATTTATCGCCCGGGTTGTAAACTGCGATGGCATGCCCGCCTTGCTGGCGGACCACGGTGAAACACGGCACGTCCGTCGGACCGTCGCCGACATAAATCATGTGGTCAAACGGCACGGGCCGCATCTCCGGCGGCATGTGGTCGTTCACGTCCTGCGTGTAATCGAGCAGCCCTTTGTTGATGCGGAAAAGGAACTGCGTCTTCTGTGTGTGGCTGATGACCCGCTTCGGGAAAACGATGTGCCCGCTCTTGTCCTCCGCGAACTCGCAGCCAAACACCGCTTTGATGTAGGGCGCGATCCCCGAGCCGTCGATCAGCGCCTTCAGTCCGCTGCTGATAATGTAATGCTCCACATTGATCCCCAGCGCCTCGTGCTCCGGCCGCAAAAGCCCCGAGCGCATCTCGTCGAACATCTCCGGCAGACCGGGGTAAAACTTCAACCCCGCGCCGAGTTCCTTCAGTTTCGCGTTCGTCGGGCGGTCGAGGTCCAGGCAGTCCAGCAGCGCCTTCAGGTAGGCGAGCTCGCTGTCGTAGCCATCATCACGCACCAGCGCCTGACACCGCGCCCAGAACTTCCCCGAGTCGATCCCAAACGCAGGAAAGAGCACCTCGTCTTGCATGTAATTCGGTGAGAGCGTCTGGTCGTAATCATAGACGATGGCGATGGTATTTTGTGGCACGGACATAAATCAGTTTTGCTTGGATGATGCCGCAAGGTCGATGCCTTCCGCGCGTTCGACAATGAATTTCGGGCGCTGCTTCACCTCTTCATAAATACGCGCCACGTACTCCCCGAGGATGCCGATCCCGATCATCTGCACGCCGCCCATGAACAGCACCAGAATGACAATCGTCGGATTCCCCAGCGGAAACGGAAATCCGCTCAGCTTCATCAAAAAATACACAAACCCCACAAGCATCGCACAAGCCGCGATGAAAAAGCCCACCATCGTGGACATCTTCAGCGCCGCAGTGGAAAAGCAAAAGATCCCGTTAAACCCAATGCGCAGCGAACCGAAAAACCGATTGTAATTCCCCTCCCCCGCAAAGCGCGCCGGCCGGTCGAACTCCACCGTCGTCTGCTTAAACCCCACCAGCGCCACCATCCCGCGCAGAAACCCATGGCACTCCTTCAGCCGCACCACTTCATCCACCACACGCCGACTCATCAGCCGGAAATCCCCCGTATTCGGCGGGATGTTCACCTCCGCCACGCGCTTGATGACGTGATACCCGAGCCACGCCGTCAGCCGCTTCAGCCCCGTCTCACCCTCGCGAGTCCGCCGCTGCGCCAGCACGACATCCGCGCCGCCGCGCCACTGCGCCACCATCTCGCGCACCAGCTCCGGCGGGTCCTGCAAATCCACATCCATCACCACCACCGCAGCACCCCGCGCATACTGCATCCCCGCCAGCGTCGCCATGGGCTGGCCAAACCTCCGCGAAAACTTCAGCAGCTTCACCCGCTCATCCGCCTTGCGGGCCTCCAGCACGACCTCCTCCGTCCGGTCCGGCGAAGGGTCGAGGGAAAAGATGATTTCATACTCCATCCCCAGACCCGCGAGAACCGGCGTCATCTGACGCAAAAACTCCGGAACATTGCGTTCCTCATTAAACACAGGGACAACAATCGAAAGCAGCAGTGGTGACTCGGCAGACATCGGCGCGGAACATGGCACGCCCCCGCGCCGGAGTGAATACATTCTTCGTCCGCAGCATGCTGCGAAATCAGCCCAACCGGAAACAGCCGCCGCTCAATGCCACTCCTGCAGCGGCTTCACGGTGAAGCCGTCGCGCATAGCTCGGATGCCGGCGAGCGAGGCGCTTGCGGCGCGAAGCGTCGTCATCACCGGCACGCGGTTGCTACTCGCGGTGCTGCGGATTTTCACTTCGTCTTCTCGGGCGGATTTGCCGCTTGGCGTGTTGATAACCATGGCGAGCTCCCCGTTTTTCAGCATGTCGAGGGCGTTGGGGCGGCCTTCGCTGAGCTTGAAGATTTTGGTCACCGGCACTCCGGCTTTTTCTAAAACTGCGGCGGTTCCGCTGGTGGCGAAGAGCTTGAATCCAAGCTCCACGTAGCCTGCGGCGATGTCGGCGGCTTTGCTCTTTTCGGCGTCGGCGATGGAGATGAAGATGTTGCCGGTTTTTGGCAGCGCGGGTTGTGCGGCCATTTGCGCTTTGGCGAATGCCATGCCGAAGCTGGCGTCGATGCCCATCACTTCGCCGGTCGATTTCATCTCGGGGCCGAGCACGATGTCGGTGCCGGGGAATTTCACGAACGGGAAGACGGCTTCTTTTACCGAGTAATGCGTCGGGATGACTTCCTTCGTGAATCCAAGATCGACGAGCTTTGCGCCCGCCATGATTTTGGCGGCAAGTTTCGGGAGCTGGACGCCGACGGCTTTGCTGACGAAAGGCGCGGTGCGGCTGGCGCGTGGGTTCACTTCGAGCACGTACACGGTTTCGTTTTGCACGGCGAATTGCACGTTCATCAGGCCGATGACGTTTAGCTCGCGGGCCATCGCTTTGGTGGCGGCGGTGATTTCGGCTTTCACTTTATCGCTGAGTGAAAATGGCGGGATGACGCAAGCTGAGTCGCCGCTGTGGATGCCCGCTTGCTCGATGTGCTCCATGATTGCGCCGATGACGACCGTTTCGCCGTCCGAAATGCAGTCCACGTCCACTTCAGTGGCGTCTTCGAGGAAATGGTCCACGAGAATCGGGTGCTGCGCTTGTAGTAGGACAGGCATCTTGCCTGTCGTGGTCGGACGGGCTTCCAGCCCGTCCTGGGCAGGCAAGGATGCCTGCCCGACTCCGACAGGCTGGAAGCCTGTCCCACTACCTGCGTCCATCGCGTCGCGGATATACTTCCGCAAATCCGCCTCATTGTGCACGAGCATCATCCCACGTCCGCCGAGGACGAACGAAGGCCGCACAAGCACGGGATACGAGACGCGGTCGGCGACGGCTACGGCTTCGTCTTCGGTTACGGCGGTGCCGCCGTGGGTTTGGCGGATGCCGAGTTTATCCAGCATGGCTCCGAAGAGTTTGCGGTCTTCCGCGATTTCAATCGAACGCGGCGAGGTGCCGATGATGGGCACGCCGGCTTCGGCGAGGCCGTTGGCGAGGTTCAGCGGGGTCTGGCCGCCAAATTGCACGATGACGCCGAGCAGGTTTTCGCTCTCCTGCTCGCAGATGTTCAGCACGTCTTCGAGCGTGAGCGGCTCGAAGTAGAGCTTGTCGCTCGTGTCGTAATCGGTGGAGACGGTCTCGGGGTTGGAGTTGACCATGATGGTCTCAAATCCCATGTCGCGCAGCGCAAACGCGGCGTGGACGCAGCAGTAGTCAAACTCGATGCCCTGCCCGATGCGGTTCGGCCCGCCGCCGAGGATGATGACTTTCTTTTTCCCGGATTCGCGCCGCTCATTTTCGT
>JAYSTZ010000255.1:0-9875 GCA_043719365.1 Verrucomicrobiaceae bacterium
CGAGACGGGAAGGAACTTACGCTCCATGCGTCGCCGAAACGCCCGGAGAAAACGTATCTCACGCGAACGAAAACCCGTGAGCTCGGCATCGGTCCGGCGATTACGCCTTTCATTGAGAAGGTCGAGCCCAAGAGCCCGGCCGAGGCGGCGGGGCTGAAGCGCCACGACTACATAACCCATGTGAACGGCCAAAAGCTGGTCACAGTGGACGGCATTTCGGATTACCTCGCCGACCATCCGGCTGACGAGCTTGAGCTGACAGTTGCTTCCGGACTGGTTGCCTGGGGGCCCAAGAAGGATTTGACGAATCGAATCGTGAAGTTTCGTCCGAACTTGCCAGTCATCGGACATATTCAAAAAGACAGTCCCGCAGAACGAGCGGGACTCAAGGAGGAGGACATCGTCGTGAACGTGGACGGCAAGCCGCTCAAATCATCCACGGCACTTTTGAAGTATGTAAAGAGTCGGAAAAAGGAGGCGATGAAGTTTACGGTGGAGCGGAATGGAGCGGCACTTCCTGAAATCACTGTGACGCCCGCGGATGCGAAGGACGACGACGGCACGGTGCGTCCTCGCATAGGGATCGCGTTCGACGACAAATTTGGAATTACATACGACCCATACGGCATGGGCGACACGCGGCACCCGAAGCCGCTTGAGCAGGTAAAGCAAAGCGCCATGGCAATTTTCAATACGTTTGGCGCGGTCACGAGCAGCAGGAGCGACATCAGCATCCAGCATCTCGGTGGGCCGGTGATGATGATGCGGGTGTATTACCTCCTGTTCGAGCAGGCCGACGGCTGGAAGCTCGCCCTGTGGTTTTCTGTGGTGCTCAACGTAAACCTTGCGCTCATGAATCTGCTGCCCATCCCGCCGCTCGACGGCAGCCACATTACGTTTGCCACGATCGCCGCGATCAAGGGCCGGCCCGAGGCAGCGGACGAACTCGCGAACAGCAAGCCCGTTCAGTGGTTCGTCACGGCGGGCACGATGCTCATTTTGGGATTTATGCTCTACGTCACGTTCTTCGACTTGCAGGACGTCTTCGGCGGGCGGAAATCCGACAAGTTTCCGTACGCCGACAAGGCGCAGGCAGAGGCCGCAGCAAAGTAACGAGCCATGGATTTCTGCCCGTCGCTTTTCCACAGCCAGCGGAGGAATACCCGCGTCGTTCGCGCAGGCGACGTCGCCATCGGTGGCGACAATCCCATCCGCGTGCAGAGCATGATTACCTGCGACACGATGGACACGGAGGCGTCCATCCAGCAGACGCTCGATCTTGCTGCGGTCGGCTGTGAGATTGTGCGAATCACCGCGCCCACTGTGAAGGACGCATCGAACCTCCAGCACATCGTCGCCGGCCTGCGTGAACTCGGATGCAATGTTCCAATTGTCGCCGATATTCACTTTAAGCCCGACGCCGCGATGGAGGCTGCGAAGTGGGTGGAGAAAGTGCGTGTGAACCCAGGCAACTACGCGGACTCCAAGAAGTTTGCCGTGAAGGAATACACGGACGCGGATTACGCTTCCGAACTGGAGCGCATCCGCGAACGGTTCTCTCCGCTGGTGTCGTTTTGCAAAGAGCATGGCCGCGCGATGCGCATCGGCACGAACCACGGATCGTTGTCGGACCGCATCATGAACCGCTACGGGGACACGCCGCTCGGCATGGTGGAGAGCGCGTTGGAGTTTGCCCGCATCGCGCGTGAACTCGACTACCACGCCTTTGTATTCTCCATGAAGGCGAGCAATCCCAAGGTGATGATCCAAGCGTATCGGCTGCTCGTCGCGCGGCTGAATGCGGAGGGTGCAGATTGGAATTATCCGATTCATCTCGGCGTGACGGAAGCGGGTGATGGCGAGGACGGGCGCATCAAGTCGGCCATCGGTATTGGCTCGCTGCTGAATGACGGCATCGGCGATACCATTCGAGTGTCGCTCACGGAGGACAGCGTTCACGAGATTCCTGTGGCTCAGGCTTTGGTGAAGTCAGTTCGCTCTTCTGCTGCGAAAATCGACGCGCCGCAGCCGTTCGATCCGTTCACTTACAAGCGCCGCGAAACCACGCCTCTCACGGTGGGCGTGACCAAAGTCGGTGGCGAGTCGGTGATTGCAGTGGCCATCCGCCGCGACAAGTTCGCTGCGATCTCGCACAAGGTGGACTCCCTCGGAGATTTCAAGCCGGACTTTGTTTATGAGGACGCTGGTGTCGTGGAAGTGGACCCGCGCGACGAAGTTGCGATTGCGAATCTGAACGACTCTGAAGCGCAAATCGTCAGCATCCCCGATAGAATCGACCTCGCGCCCGTCGTTGCATTCCGCCTGCTCGCTGCGCGGCTTTCCGAGCGGCATTCCATTTTACTGAAAGACAATTTTGCGCCGTCGGAGAATCCCGGGCGACCGTTCATCGAGACTCTGCTGGAGAGTTCCTCCGCTATCGGCTCGCTGCTGTGCGACGGAATCGGCGACGGCATTTTAGTCCAAGGTGAACACGCTCCCGGACAATCACTCCGACTCGCATTCAATATCCTGCAAGCCGCCGGCGCGCGCATCTTCAAGACCGACTACGTCGCCTGTCCGAGTTGCGGGCGCACGCTCTTCAATCTGCAAGAAACCACCGCACGCATCAAAGCCTCCACCGTCCATTTGAAGGGCGTGAAGATCGCCATCATGGGTTGCATCGTGAATGGTCCCGGCGAAATGGCCGACGCGGACTTCGGCTACGTCGGCGGCGCGCCTGGGAAAATCAATCTCTACGTCGGGAAGAAGCCCGTGAAGTTCAACATCCCGCAGGACGAAGCTGTGGAGCGCCTCAAAGACTTAATCAAAGAGCATGGCAAGTGGGTGGAACCGGTGGGAGCGACCTCCGCGATTTAAAGGATGGGGAACCTCAATTCGACAGTTGAACGGATTCTCATCTCCCCGAAACCCCTCCCGTCCCGTCAATTCTCGTCAGGCATCCGCAAGATCTCGCGGGGCTTCGCACCCTCGCCGGGCCCCACGTAGCCGCGGGCTTCCATGATGTCCAAAATGCGGGCTGCTCTCGTGTAGCCCAGCCGCAACCGGCGCTGGAAAAGTGAGGTGCTAGCCTTCTGCTCCTGCTGCATGACTTCGAGACATTTCTGCACAAGCTCTTCGTCTTCGTCGCTGACGTCCTCCTCTTCGTCGCCATCGCCCATCGACTCGAGTTTTTCGTGAATGTCGGCCTCGAACAATTGGTCGCTCTGCTTGCTCACGAAATCGACGATGCGGTGCACTTCCTCGTCGGTGACAAGGACGCCCTGGCAGCGCAGGAGCTTCGAAGTTCCCGGCGGGCGGTAGAGCAAGTCGCCCATTCCCAGCAGTCGCTCCGCGCCGTTCTCATCGAGGATGACGCGACTATCGAGCGGCGACGCAACCTGGAACGCGATACGGCATGGCACGTTGGCCTTGATGACACCCGTGATGACATCCGCACGCGGCGTCTGCGTCGCGATAATCATGTGAATGCCGGCCGCACGCGCCTTTTGCGTGATTCGGGCGATGAGCATTTCCACGTCTGCGGGAGCAGTCTGCATGAGGTCGGCCAACTCGTCCACGATGACGACGATAAACGGCATCTTGTCCGGGACGGAAATACCGTCATCCCGTGTGACGGTGATGCCGAGTTCCGCCTGCTCTGCGCGGTCAAGTTCGTGCTCCGCCAGCACTCCGGTCGGCTCGCCATACATCTCGGCGTCGGCATTGAGAACAGGCTCGCGCTCCAGCTCGTCGCCAAACGACTTGCCGAGAATGTCCGTGCTGCTCGCCGCTTCTGGATCGGCGTTCGGGTCCTGAATGATCAGCGGCCGGGCCTTCTCCCGCTCCGCCTCTTTTGCGTCTTCGATCTCGTCGAGCTCGCGCTGTGACTTGGGCTTTGGACGCGAATTGAATCCACCGATGTTGCGCACGCCGACCTTCGCAAAAATGGCGTATCGCTTTTCCATCTCGTTCACCGCCCACTTGAGCGCGAGCAGTGTCTTCTTGGGATCGGTGACGACAGGAACGACGAGATGCGGCAGCGTGTTATACACCTGCATTTCGACCACTTTCGGATCGATCATGATGAGTCGCAGATCCTCCGGCGTGAACCGGTAGAGGATGCTCGCGAGGATGGCGTTGATACACACGCTCTTGCCGGAGCCCGTGGTTCCCGCGACCAGTCCGTGGGGCATCGCAGCGAGATCGGCGATGATGGTGTGACCATACACATCCTTGCCGAGCGCGATTGGAATGCGGCCCTTCGCGTTCACGAATTCGTCGCTTTCGAGCAACTCGCGAAGCGTGACTTTCTGCTTCTTTGAATTAGCGATTTCGATGCCCACGGTGTCCTTGCCGGGAATCGGCGCGAGGATGTTGATCCGCTCCGCTCGCGTCGCACGGGCGATGTCGCGCTCGTAGCTCGCGATGCGGTCCACACGCACGCCCTTTGCCGGATAAACTTCGTAGCGCGTAATCGTCGGGCCCTTTGTAATATCGCCGCCCGTTACCGTGATGCCGAATTCCGACAACGTATCGATGATGAGCTTTTGAATCGCGAGCAACTCATCCGGGTTCGCAACCTGCCGGTCGCCCAAATCCGGCGAATCCAGCAAGTCGAGCGATGGAAACTCGTAATTCTCGCTGTGGATGGCGCTGAGAAGCTGGTGACCGTCTTTCTTTTTCTCCTTCTTCACGACCGGCACAGGCACGGCGGAATCGAAAATCTTCGGCGCAGGCCGCTGAAGCTCGACAGGCTCGGCCGGCAGAAGGTCCGTCTGCTCGTATCGGACAACCGGAACCGTATCATCTTCCTCCTCGTCCTCGTCCTCCTCCGCGACCGCCACGCCGCGCTTGCTGAGCGCGCGCTCCAGCTTCTTCCGCTCCTTCGCGAGACGACGCTCTTCGATATCCATCCGGCGCTGCTCATCCGCACGCTCAAACTGCCATTCGCGATACCGATCGAGCATTTGCCCCGGGAAAGCCAGCGCCCTACGGAACACCGCGAGGGGATGCAAGCCAGTCATCAGGATCAAACAGACCACATAAATCAGCAGCAACACCAAAACGGACGATGCACCGAAGATGTTGTAAAATACTTTGCCGCCCAGCATTTCCCCAATCACGCCGCCTTCGCTGGAAAGCTTCATACTGCTACGGTCGATCAGCGACCACCCCAGCACATGCACCAGGCACGCACCACTAACCACAAAGCCCGCGGTCCAAATCGGGCGCAGTGCAAATCCCATCATTTTCCCCAAAAGCGCCGTGACCCCGTAGCCGATTAGCGCGACTGCCAGGAGGTAGCTCGCCGCACCCAGAGTGAGATAGCTCAGGCACGCCATCATGGCACCGAGCGAGCCTACGAAGTTGCGGGTGGGCTCATTGGGGTGGTACGTCGTGAACGCGCCCGGGAACCACGAAGGGACGTCCCGGGGTGTGTATGAGATGAGGGCGAGAAAAAGTAAGACCCCTAGTACGAGTAGGCTGAGGCCAACGATTTCTTGGACTGATGACCGGAGTTCCTGCCGGCGTGCGGTTGCCATTGGTTTATGAGGACTAGCTGTTTAGCTTCCTGTGTAAGAAAGCGCAATGCGGGACTTTAAGAAATTTTCGCCCTTTGCCCATTGGTTGCGTCAGCCGGGGATCGCAACACATGTTTCGTCCCTATTAGTGGTGGTTCGGAAGCGGAATAGCCCCGATTTCCTGTGCGGTGTGTAAAGTGGCATGAAATTTCCCCTCACTATTTTTACAATCAAGAACATGGCGGAAAAATGGGTTCGTTTGGCAAAAAAATCGCAACTTCCGTTCAGCCTCGATCTGAGACACTCCCCGAGATTGCGGCAGGGATGTTTTTGCCCTGTCGCATCCGCTGTACGCGTCCGAGCTGCGCCATCGCCCAGTAAAGTTGCCGTTCCAGCTTCGTCTCGTACATCTGGATTTTTTCAAGCCGTTTTGCGGAGAGCAGCATCGCCACCGCCAGCCGTGCCACATCCTCGGCCTCTTCTCTTTTTGAGCATTGGATTTCCGAGTATTGAAAAGCGCCGATTTGCTGCTTTAGAAACCTCAGTACCTCTGCCTTCTTTTGCTCCCGGCAGGCCGCGTCTTCGCCACCGGATGCAGCTTCATCTTTCGTGCAAAAATTCATCAACGCCGCCCCATACCGCTATCCTTCGCCCCGAATTTCGCGTTCAGATTCTCCACCATTGCCACCGTGAACTCGCCCTCCGCCTCCACAGCGCTGTTCAAGTCGCGCAGCCAGCCCTCAACGATTACGTTGCCCAGCGACGACTGTCCCATGGCGTGAATGGGGTCGCCGAGGGCGCGCCATTTGATCCAGAGCAACGTCGGGGCGGTATTGTCCATGCCGTGCTTCCGGTGGCCGGAATCCACACCCAAGGCGATGTGGCCGGACTCCGCCATCAGCGCGCGGCGTAGTCGCCAGTGGGCCGTCACGATTTGATCCACGAGCATCTCCTCCACCAGGCCGACGGGCTGCAAGTCGTCCCAAAACCTCTTGTGCAGTGCATTCAGTTCCCTGCTGCTTTCCTTAAATGCATGGCCTCGCACCAGCACCTGCTTCGACAGGACGCCATGCTTGCACGCGTTCAATTTGGAAATCGCACGCCCTTCCGTAGTGCGCGGGCCGGTCTGCCCTTTTGGCTTTCTTTTTGTGACCTTATTTCCTCCTGCGATTGCCTTAAACGCGAGCAGGATGTCTTTGGTAATTGCGTGCTGGACGACACCGGCTTTCGCACCATCCGTGTAGAGCCGGGATCGGTAGGTCTTCCACTCCGGGCGGAGATGGAAGTCTGGCAGTTCCTCTGCGATGATTTCCTTTCCGCCAATAGCCAAGCACCGCGCTATTGCTAAACCTGCGGCAAAGTTTCCCCCACCCCTTTGTCCACTTCGGAAGGATTCGATACGCGCCTTTAGAGGTGCGTCGCAACTCTTCTTTCCGTTCCTCGGGGTATTGGCCTTTAGCCATAATCGCATCAATTTCGTCGGGATGCATCGGGTGCGCAATGCCATAGCCATAACACTCTGCAAGGAACGGAAGTTCATCCGCCCATCTGTCGAGGGTTAAATGAATGGTCTTGATCAACGCGTAGGCATAACGAACCGGCCATGATTGGTGGGCGTAATGTGGCCCGTGAGGCGCATATTCACAAAGAAAGCCTTCTTTGCCGAGCTGTGTGTTCTTAAAAAGCTGCCGGTTGAATCTCTCTGCATCCAGGTGCCGGGAAATCAAGCAGGGAAGCACGGAAACTCCGCCTCCCGCCGCCCTCACCCCCGCATCCACTTCATTGCCAAACCCTGCGCGCCCATTGTGCCACACAAACACTTTCCACGGCCCGCTGACCGGCAGCAGCGTATGGAAACGTGCGTATTCCGCTGCATTCTCCGTCGTGCTGGTGATGACCTTCGAGGTGCTGCGAAAGCCGTAGGTGAGATTCGTCTCTGCGCCCACGGCCCGGCGAGTTCCACCTTTGTGGAATCGGAATCGTCAATGACGACATCGGGCTGGAATGCGAGGGCGGTGAATGGAAGTAGAGCGAGAGCGAGGAGTTTCATAGGAGTGGGATCGAGCGGTGTTTGTTTTTCTGTCAGGCGGGCAATGGAACGGAATGCTTGGTTCGCTGCGGTGTTGCGAAGCTCGTGTGGTGGCGTAGCTCGACTTTCCAAAGTCGAGTATTGACGTTCCCGACCGTGAAAGCGATCCAGCACTCGGCGCGGGTTGTCTCGACATTGGAATGTCGAGCTACGTCGCCGGCCGGCACGCTGCGATGAAAAAACCGCTCGCTTTTTCCGCTTCTGTAAAGCGTCAGCGAGTCCGTTGCGCTGAATCCGTCGCGGCCCGATGCGTAGCGACGAAGGTTTTCAACTACTGTTGCTGTAGATGAGGAGTAAACTGAAAAGCTTGAAAGACCTACCTGCGTTGGAATGACAACGGTGTAACGTTTTAAGTTTGATAAGGTCAAACTCGTTCTTCGTCATCATGAAGCGGCGCGGGCAATCACGTCCCGCACCACAATTTAGAATTCGCGGTGTCGGCCACGCCCGATGCATTGTGCTGCGAATCAAATAACGCATTTCTGCTGTTTCACCCGCTCCCGATTGCGGGCCTTGCGGGATGGGCAACGGTTCGTCCCTATTAGTGGCGGTTCGGACGCGGCATTGAGGCGTTCCATGGAGCGGATCGCAAAAGTTGTTCCCTTCCCGGACAACCTTGTGCCAACGTGGAGCCACATGAAACTGATTCGCACTCTGGCATTGGTGCTCACGTTGTGGCTGCTCGCCATCACGATGCTGCACGGCGGGCTCAACCTGCGGTGGTTCGATCGTATCACATCCGGGACGACGCAGCAGAAGACCTTTGGCGTCGGGTTCCTGCCGGTGACTTGCCATCTCACCTGCCCGGTCACTCACTATATCAATGAGAACATGGAGAAGGCGGACTTGTTCCAGCCCATGCGGTTCAATGGATTTCCCGAACTAAAGGAAATGTTTCTGGGCAGACCCACGGAGATGCCTGCGACCTTTATCCTCGCCCCGATGGCAATCGCTCTCCGCGAACAAAGGGTGAAAATCAAGATTGTCCACCTCGGTCACCGCGACGGCTCGGCTGTGGTCGTCCACAAAGACTCGGGGATTTTTCAGACGCAGGATTTGCGGGGCAAGACAGTCGCCATCCCTGGACGATATGCGAACCAGCGGCTCATTCTTTACCGGGAGTTGAAAAAGGCAGGCATGACTTTTAATGACATCAAAGTCGTGGAGATGCCGCCGCCGGACATGCCTGCTGCGCTGCAATCCCGCTCGGTCGATGCAATCACGAGCGGAGAACCCTTTATGGGGCAGACGGAACTCGACGGCTATGGGCGCGTGCTCTGGCAGGCGAAGGACGTTTGGCCGGGCTTCATCTCGTGCGTTCTCGCCGTGCAGGAGGACGCCATTCGCGACCATCGCGATGAAATTCAGCGCCTCGTCAACGGCATCGCGGCCAGCGGAAAATGGATCGACCAAAGCATGACGCACCGCATGGACGCCGCGCAATTCGTCGCGAAGAACTACTACAACCAAAACCCGCGCCTGCTGGAATTCGTCCTCAGCAAACCGCCGGATCGCGTCACCTACTCCCGGCTCGCCCCGATGCGTGCAGACTTCGAGGAAATCGAGCGACTGGCGAGGGAAGCCGGTATTTTGCAAGGCACCGCCCATTACGACGACTACGTGGACGAAAGCTTTGCGCCCGTTGCCGCCAACACACCGGTGCCCGTGTTTGAAGTAAAGAAATGAACACCCGCACCTATCATCTCGCGTTGCCGCTCATCACCGGCGCGGTCCTTCTCGCAGCGTGGCACATCGCCGTCAGAATGTCGGGCAGCGACCTCTTCCCCACTCCGTTTGAAGTCCTGCGAGGCCTCGCAGAGCTGGCCAGTCGCGGACTGCTCGTAAAGTATGTCGTCGCATCGCTCTTCCGCGTCAGTTGGGGTTTCGCGCTCGCCGTGCTCGTCGGTGTGCCGCTAGGGCTCGTGCTCGGCTGGTTTCGCCCGGCGTATGCGGCGTTGAACCCCTTCATCCAGATCCTCCGTCCCATCTCGCCGATAGCCTGGATTCCCGTCGCCATTCTGTGGTTCGGGATCAAAGACACCGCGCCCGTATTTCTCATCTTTCTCGCGAGCGTCTTCCCCATCACGGTGTCCTCCATGGCCGCCGTGCAGAACATGCAGCAAGTCTATCTTCGCGCCGCCCAGAACTTCGGCCTCGGCGGCTTCCAGCTTTTTCGCCGCGTCATCTTTCCCGCCGCGCTTCCGCAAATCATCACCGGCATCCGCATCGCACTTGGCGTCGCCTGGCTCGTCGTCGTCGCTGCG